>JALZIL010000246.1 GCA_030860305.1 Actinomycetota bacterium | reverse complement strand
ACCGAGCTGCTGCCCGGCACGCTGCTGCCCGATCTGGTCGCCATTCTCGGCTCGATGTTCTTCGTCGTGGGAGACATCGACAAGTAGTCGCCGAACGTGCCTATTCGTCCTCGTCCGCGTAACGGTGCTTGCGGCGTCGACCACCGACACCGGCACCTGCTTCGGCGAGGATCCGGGCCAGGACGTCGTCCTCGGAGGCTCCGTTGCCCGTCGGCTGTTCAGCTACAGGTGCGGGCCGAGCTGGCGGCGGGCCAGTGTTGATCAGAGTCGGAAATCCCGACGATGGAGGGCTCGGCGGCCATGGCCCGTTCGGCGAATGCAACAGACTCGGTGGTGGGAGGGGGCCGGTGGGTACGGATAGCTCAACGCTGCCGATTGCGGCAAACTCCTTGGTCGGTGGCTCCGACTCGAACGGTCGGACCCGAAAGACGTCATGGTGCGGCTGGTACCGGTCGAGATCTTCTGCCTCGCTTGACGGTCCGGCGGCGATGCTGGCCCGGCCGGTCGACTCCTGCTCGAACGGCTCGCGCCCCTCTCCGCCCATCCGGACCGATTGGGTGCGCATGACCATTCGCTCGACGCGTAGTTCGCTGTCCCATTGCTCGGACAGTTCGCGTCGCAGGCGGGTCATCTCCTCACGCAGCGCCCCGATCTCTGCGGTGAAGTCGTCCTGGAGTTCACGCCGCAGCTCGGCCTCGAGCGCAAGCTCGTACTCCCGGCGCGCGGCGACCTCGCGCTCGAGCTCCAGTTCGTAGGTCTTGCGTACCTCCAGTTCGGCGCTCGCGGCCACTGCCTGCTCGGTCTGCCTACGGCCGGCGGCGAGAGCGGCGAGGCCAAAGGCCCACAGCGCTATCAAGATTCCGATCCGCAGGACGTCGGGGTTCTCGGTGACGAACAGGGTCACGCTGGCCACGACCGCGCAGAGGAATCCTCCTGCGACGGCGACCGTACGCAGCGCTGACCCAGCGGCGGGCCCCCGGTCCGCGCGTACAACCATGCCGGACAGGGTACGGGCGGACCGGCGGCAGCGACGCCAGGCGCGGACCAAGTGCCGGCCGGGAAGTGGCACGCTGAGCCGATGGCAGGCCGGACATGAGCACGACTCTGCTGGACTGGCGCCGCACGGTTGGCGACCTGTACGGGCGGGTTCGCGACTGCGCACAGCCGGAGGAGGGCTTCGAGATCTGGCGAAGCGGGCGGGACAGGTTGTTCGCCGAGCATCCGGAGTCCCCGCTCGAAGCAGCTGCCCGGGGCGACTTCTCCGGTCTGCCGTACGCGCCGTACGACCCGGCGTACCGCTTCCAGGTGTCGATCGAGCCCGTCGAGCCTGCGCGGCTGGACATCGGCACCCAAGCCGAGGAGGTAGTCCGGCTGGAGCGGATCGGCCGGGTCCGGTTGGGCGAGCTAGGCACCCTGGATGTGTGGTGGCTGGCGCAGTATGGCGGCGGCCTGTTCCTGCCGATGCAGGACACCACAGCCGGGCGGGGCACCTACGGCGCCGGGCGGTACCTGCTCGACACGGTGAAGGGAGCCGATCTGGGAGCCGGGCCCGGCACGGCTGTGCGCCCCGCCGACGGCGCCACGATCGTCGTCGATCTCAACTTCGCCTACCACCCGTCCTGCGCCTACAGCCCTCGCTGGGTCTGTCCTCTCGCGCAGGAGGGCAACCGGCTCGAGGTGGACGTACCGGTAGGCGAGCAGTACCCGACTGATGGCTGGGCCCAGCAGGTACCCGGCGCCTAGATCACTGGGTCACCGGTCAGAGTCCTGGTGATCTTGACCTTTTGGTGGCTTGCGAGGCCCGTCACGCGGTGTGTCACCGCAATAGGGTCAAGATCACGGGGGGTCGGGGTGGTGCTTGGGGGGCGGCGGCGTACGGCAGGCGTTCTCCAGAACCAGGGCTCCGGCGATCAGCAGGCCTGATCCGACTACGCCGATGACACCGGTCACCGTGTCGCTCCCGGCGACCGCGAGGAACCCGACATTGGGCACGGTGTAGCCGAGCAGCCCCAGCCACAACCCGGCGAAGCCGGCCCCGGCGACCGCGCTGGCCTTGGCCAGAGCGAGGGCTCGGGCGGCCATCAGGGCGTCCATCGCCGGCAGTCCGGCATCTCCGCGGATCCGCGCCCGCAGCGCCGCGGCGCCCGCGAACTCAACGATTCCCAGCGCGGCGAGTGACAGCGGCAGATACCAGCGCAGTGGCGGAAGGCTTCCGTAGAACTGGCGCACCAAGAGCCAGGAGATCAGCGCGACCACCAAGCAGATCCCCGCGAGATCACGGACTCTGGTCGGAGTCACGGTAAAAGCTCCAGTGCTCCATACCGTACGACGTCCCGAGTGTCCATCGTGGACAGCAACGTCGAGACCCGTCCATGCCCTGGCAGCCGAGCCGCTGAGTCCACGTCCATCCACGGTACGAGGACGAAGGCACGCTCGTGGGCGTGCGGATGGGGCAGCCTGAGTGCCGGATCGTCGGATCGAACGTCGTCCACCACAATGAGATCGACATCAAGCGTCCTTGCGCCCCAACGTGTCTCATGAGAGCGGCCAGCCGCTTGCTCCAGGGTGTGCGCCAGTTCCAACCACTGACCCGGCGAGCGCTGCCCAGTCACCAGAACAACGGCGTTCAGGTACGCAGGCTGCTCCACGCCACCCCATGGTGCTGTCTCATATACCGGCGACAGCGCGGTAGGTCCCGCGACATAGTCCCTGAGCCCGTCCACCGCCGCCTGCAGATAGCCGAGCCGGTCACCCAGGTTCGACCCGATCGACAACACCGCAGTCGACACACCCACATCCGCCGCGAAAGCCGGCCCGTGACTCGCCGTTATGCGCATAACGGCGAGACCAGGGCCCGATCCTTGACCGTTGTGCGCATAACGGCGAACTCCTGGGCCGATCCGTGACCGTTATGCGCATAACGGCGAGGGCTGTTCATGGTCGGCGGCGGGTGATGCTGACGGCGACGTCGGCGATCGGGACGGTGACCGGGGCCTGCGGCTTGTGCACGGTCACCTCGACCTCCTCCACCCGAGGGTTGAGCAGGCAGCGCTCGGCCAGGCGCTGGGCCAACGCCTCGATCAGGTTCAGCGGATCCCGGGCCACATCCGCGGCGAGTTCCTCGGCCAGGACGCCATAGTGGATCGTGTCGCTCAGGTCGTCGGATCGGCCGGCTGCGCTGGTGTCGACCGACAGCACGACGTCGACGACGAAGTCCTGCCCGTCGCGACGCTCGTGGTCGAAAACGCCGTGGTAGCCGCGAACCCGTAAGCCGCGCAGCGTGATTCGATCAGTCATCGGATTCCACCGACAGGGCTCGGGTCCGAACGGCGGCTGCGACCACACGCGCCGCGTCGAGGTTCGCTGCGGGTTCGTGCACCCGCACCCCCCAGACCCCGACCTGGGCAACCAGAGCCGTGATCGCTGCAGTGGCACCGTCGCGCTGATCCGGGGGGCGGGCGATCCCGGTCCCGTCGGCCAGGAGTCGCCCCAGAAAGGCCTTCCGGGAGGCGCCGATCAGCACCGGCAGGGACATCTCGATCAGCACGTCGAGGCGGTCCAGCAGCGCCCAGTTGTGCTCGGCGGTCTTGGCAAACCCGAGCCCTGGATCGAGAATCAGTTGCTCAGCGCGTACCCCAGCGCCCAGCGCCGCATCCACGCGGCACCGGAGCTCAGCGCGTACGTCGAGAACGACATCGTCGTAGGCCGCCAGCGAGGCCATGTCCCGGCTGTGCCCCCGCCAGTGCATGAGCACCCACGGGCAGCCGGCGTCGGCAACCACCCTGGCCATGTCCGGGTCGGCCAGTCCGCCACTGACGTCGTTGACGCCGGCGGCCCCAGCAGCCAACGCCCGGGCGGCGACGACAGCCCGGGTGGTGTCGATAGTCGTGGACAGTCCCGCGTTGGAGAGCTCGGTGATGACAGGCAGAACCCGGCGGATCTCCTCGTCTGCCGGAACCCGTTCGGCGCCAGGGCGAGTGGACTCACCGCCGACGTCCACGACATCAGCCCCTGCCGCGGCCAACGCGAGACCATGCGCCACCGCGTCGGCGATGCCGGCGAAGCGACCGCCATCGGAGAAGGAGTCGGGTGTGACGTTGAGGATGCCCATCACCAGGCAGCGGTCGAGGGCGGGCAGTCCGACCGGTCGAGGCGGGGACGGCATCAGCGCCCGAGGATGAGGCTCATCGCCTCCGCGCGGGTGGGCTGGTTGGTCTTGAGGATCCCGCGTACGGCGGAGGTGACCGTCCGGGAACCGGGCTTGCGGACGCCACGCATCGACATGCACAGGTGTTCGCATTCCATGACCACGATCGCGCCGCGCGGCTTGAGCCGCTCGACCAACGCGTCGGCGACCTGCGAGGTCAAGCGCTCCTGCACCTGCGGTCGGCGGGCGTAGAGATCGACCAGCCGGGCGAGCTTCGACAACCCGGTGATCTCGCCCGAGGTGTTCGGCACGTAGCCGACGTGGGCCACCCCGTGGAAGGGCGCGAGGTGGTGCTCGCAGACGCTGTACAGCTCGATGTCCTTGACGATCACCATCTCGTCGTGATTCTCGTCGAAGGTCGTGCTGACGATGTCCTCGGCGCTCTGGTGAAGCCCGGCGAACATCTCCCGGTAGGCCCGGGCCACTCGGGCCGGCGTCTCCAACAGTCCCGGCCGGCTGGGGTCCTCCCCGACCGCGATGAGGAGTTCGGCGATGGCCGCCTCGGCGCGGGCCTGATCGAAGTGCCCGCCCGGTCGGGATGGGGTCACTCCGGGCTCACTCCCGTGATCCGGCCGCGGATGTCGCTTCGTCGCGCTGATCGGTGCCGTGGCCGTCGAAGGTCGGCGCGCCGTTGCCCAGGTGCGCCGAGCCGTTGAGGCTCGCCCGCTCGGCTGGGGTCAG
>JALZIL010000233.1 GCA_030860305.1 Actinomycetota bacterium | reverse complement strand
CTGAGGAGGATGCCCGTCTCGGCGCAGGCCACCTAGATTGAGCCTGTGACTGGCTGGCTTCGCTCGCTGGCTGACGCCTGGCGTCGGGTCGATCAACTGTGGTTCGACTGGATTCCGGTGGCGGGGTTGCTCCTGTTGAGCCAGTTCGATCCGAACCTCAGTGCCGCCGGCCAGAACGTTGCCGGGTTGGCCGACGGCGCCTTCGCGCTCGCGACCGTCGTCCCGCTCGGCTGGCGGCGTCACTGGCCGCTGGCCGTCGTCGTCGGGGTGGCGTCGGTGATCGTCGGCTGGGCGCTGGCCGTCGGCCCGGTGATCAGTTTCAGCAGTTTCCTCGCGCTCATCGTTGCCATGTACGCCGTGGCTGCCCATGGCCGGACCACCCACGCCCTCATCGGCGCCGCGCTCACCGCGTTCGCCGTCGTCATCGTGGCGCTGACCGATCAGCAGCCGAGCGCCCCGCTGGAGTGGGTGTTTCCGCTGTTCTACTTCGGCGGCGCGTGGTTGCTCGGTCGGGGGACCCGGCGCAGGCTGCAGCACCAGCGCACCCTGCTCGATCTGAACATGCGGCTGGAGCGAGAACATGAGACCGAGGCGCGGCTTGCCGTGGCCGACGAGAGAGCCAGAATCGCCCGTGAACTGCACGACATAATCGCCCACGGCGTCGGCGTCATGGTGGTCCATGCCGAGGCGGCCGATGAAGTGCTGGGAACTGATCCGGACGGCGCACGTGAGTCGCTCCGCCAGATCCAGACGTCGGGTCGTCAGGCACTGACTGAACTCCGCCAGCTGTTGGGTCTGTTACGCGACGACCCACCGCGGGCGTCATTGACACCGCAGCCGAGCGTCGCCGATCTCGATGAGCTGGCCCGGGAAGTCTCGTTGACCGGATTGAGCGCCGAGATCCACATCGAAGGCGAGCGTTATCCCTTGCCCGCCGGCCTCGACCTGACTACCTATCGGATCGTCCAGGAAGCGCTCACCAACGCGGGCAAACATGGGCACGCCGACACCGCCCGGGTCTGCATCCGCTACCGAGCCGATGAGCTCAGCGTCGACATCGATGACAACGGTCACTGCACGGACACGCCGCAACTCGGTAATGGTGGGCACGGACTCATCGGAATGCGCGAGCGGGTCGCTCTCTATGGAGGGTCGCTCGAGACCGGGCGCGGCGAACACGGGTACTCGGTTCATGCGGTGCTGCCCACCACTGGTGCCCCATGATCCGGGTGCTGCTCGCCGACGACCAGACCCTGGTCCGCGATGGCTTGCGGATGATCTTGTCCGCCCAGGACGACATCGAGGTGGTGGGCGAGGCCGCCACCGGTGTGGACGCAGTCGCTGCGGCCCGGTCACTCAACCCCGATGTCGTGCTGATGGACATCAGGATGCCGGGCATGAACGGGGTGGAGGCCACTCGAGAGCTGATGCACGGCAAGGGCCAACCCGAAGCCTGTCGGGTGCTCGTCCTGACCACCTTCGACCTCGACGAATACGTCTACGCAGCCATGAAGGCCGGAGCCAGCGGGTTCCTGCTCAAGGACGTGCCACGGCGCCAGCTCGTCGAGGCGGTTCGGACCGTCGCGGAAGGGGACACACTGCTTGCCCCTGCTGTCACCCAACGTTTGATCGAACACTTCTTGGTGCGACCGGCGCCGGCGAACGGTATCCCGGTGCCGCTGCGATCCCTCACCGAACGCGAACTCGCGGTTCTCCGCCTGGTCGCCGAGGGCCTGACCAACGCCGAGATCGCCGCGCGCTTGTTCCTCGGGGCGACGACGGTGAAGACGCATCTGGGGCACGTCCTGGCCAAGCTCGGGCTGCGCGACCGTGTGCAGGCAATCGTCCTGGCCTATGAAAGCGGCCTGGTCACTCCCGGCCTGAGAGGGTCTACTGATCCCGAGCAGCGGTGTTGAGCCGGTAGAACCGCCACAGGTCGTTGTCGATCGGCAACACCTCTAGCCCGGCGAAGCCCGCCTCCACGGCGTACCGGCGCAGAGTATCCGGCCGCATCACCGTCCCGGTTGCAGCCGAAGGCACGTGTGAGCGCCCGTCCGGCAGGCAGATGAACAGGGAGAACCCGTACATCAGCCGTTCGATGTCGTCACCTCGACCCGGAAAGCTCTCGGCCACGCGTTCGTCCATGACGATCACCTGGCCGTCGGGCGTTGCCAGCCGCCGCATCGTGGCGAGCACATCGACAGGGCGGGCAAGGTCGTGGATGCACTCGAAGGCGGTGACGACGTCGTAGTCGCCGTCCCGGTCGGCGGCTGCCGCGTCGCCGGCGAAGTACCTGACCCGCCCCGACACGCCAGCCTCGTCGGCGTGGGCGCGCGCCGCCTGGACCGACGCTTCGTCGAGGTCGTACCCATCGACGACGGCGTCCGGATAGGCAAGTGCGATCGCGATCGCTGACCAGCCCTCGCCACAGCCGATGTCGGCCACCCGAGCTCCGGCGCGCAGGCGCTCGTCAAGGTCGGGGACGGCGGGGAACCAGTCGGTTCCCAACGCACCGAGGAACCAGGGCCGGTTCATGTCCGCCTGTCCGGTCCGCATATCCGGGCCGTACTGGGGCCAGCCCACACCACCGCCGGTGCGGTAGGCCTCGAGCAGCGTCGGGAGTTGCATCCCTGCGGCGGTCATCAACCGCATGAACGGCGCCAGATAGTTCAGGCTGTCGCGGTCGGTCAGCACCTCCGCGTGGCTCAGCGGCAGCTCATATCGACGTTGATCGCCGGGGAGGTCAGGTTCGTCCACCGCGAGCAGACCTGTGACCGCTTGCTGCTCGAGCCACTCGGTGGCATACCGCCGGTCGATCTGCGCCGCGGCGGCCAACTCACCGGCGGTCAGCGTTCCCCGCTCGGCAAGAGCGGCGTACAGGCCGAGCTTCTCGCCAACGTAGACCGACCACATGTCGATCGCGCCGAGCGCTGCGTCGAAGAGTCGCTGGCTGAGTTCTTCGGTGTCCATGTGGCTCTCTCGCTCGGGGGCAGGCCCGTGCGTTCCTAGCTCAGGCCGGGCTCATCGGGCAGGTGGAGGTCGGGCTTGTCGAGCTCTTCGACGTTGACGTCCTTGAAGGTGACCACCCGAACGTTCTTCACGAAGCGGGCCGGACGGTACATGTCCCACACCCAGGCGTCGGACATCTGGACCTCGAAGAAGACCTCGCCGTCGGCATTACGTACCTGCAGGTCCACGGAGTTGGCCAGATAGAAGCGCCGTTCGGTCTCCACGACGTAGGTGAACTGGCGGACGATGTCCTTGTACTCGCGGTAGAGCTGCAGTTCCATCTCGGTTTCGTACTTCTCGAGATCCTCAGAACTCATTCCAGTCACCTCCCGCGCCGTCCAGCAACGTCGCCGCGTCCAGCGCCGTCACGGCGTCCACCATGTCACGGCCCGAGTCTGCCGGTAACCGACTTGAAACGGTGATGAACCCGCGGCGGTGCTCGGGACAGGGTCCACGGCGATCGAGCGCGCCGGTGTGTCCGGGCGTGATGTATCCCTTATGGGTGGCGAAGTCGTAGTCCGGATACACCTCGTGCAGATCCACCATGAGCCGATCCCGGGTCACTTTCGCCAGCACCGAGGCCGCCGCAACGCAAGCGGCCGTACGGTCGCCCTTCCAGACTGCCAACGCCGGTACGCCAAGTCCGGCGATCGGAAACCCGTCGATCAGCGCATACTCGGGCACCACCGCCAACCGGGCGAAGGCGCGGCGCAATCCCTCGACGTTGGCCTTGTGCAGCCCCCGGGCATCGACCTCGCCGGGCGGGATGATCACCACCGACCAGGCCCTTGCTCGTCGTACGACGTGGGCATAGACCCGCTCGCGGGCTGCTGCGGTCAACAGCTTGGAGTCGGCTAGTTCCGGGATTCGGCCCCGCGGTCCGGCCGGGAGGATGCAGGCGGCGGTGACCAGGGGTCCGGCACACGCGCCCCGCCCCGCCTCGTCGGCTCCGGCCACGCGGGAGAAGCCGCGCCGGTGCAGGGCTTCCTCCATGGCCCAGAGCCCGGCTTCCCCGTTGACGACGGCACGTCGAGGACGGGCGATCAGGCCAGTAGCGGGAGGGGTCATGACCAACCGAGCCTAGCCAGGCATCGGGACAGCCCGTACGTGCCCGACCGCCGTCACCGGCCCAGCCGGGCTAAGGACCCGTTCGGGATGGATGCCGGCCCCGCAGGCCGGCGCCTCGACGTCGTAGGGCAAAGGGCATCGTGAGCCCGATGCCGAGAACCAGCGGCGCACTTGTCGCGTACCCAGGCAGTCCGTACGCACCGACTGCATCGAGACCTTGGATGTCCGGGTCGTCGAGCATGATGAACCGGCTGAACGGCCAGACGATCAGGGCCGCCTTACCGATCACGTCGTCGACCGCGATCGTTCCGCTGTACTGATCAGTGACATGGGATCGGGAATCCGCGGATCCGGCCCGGTTGTCGCCCATCACCCACAACCGCCCCTCGGGGACGGTCACGGGCGCGAACGAACGGGACTGCAGTGGGCTGTCCGTGACGACGTAGGGCTCGTCCACCGGCTCACCGTCGACGAGCACCCGGCCTTGTGCATCACAGCACTCGACGGTCTGGCCGGCCACGGCCACGACCCGTTTGACGTAGTCCTTCTCACTCGGTGGGCCGACCCCGATGGCACGGCCCAGCGTGGCCATGACCGAGGAGAACCAGTTCGCCGGTTCGGCGAGTTGCACTTCGGGCGCCCAGGTGTCAGGGCCCTCGAAGACGACGATGTCGCCGGGTCGGGGGTCGCCGAAGTAGTAGACGATCTTGTTGACCAGGACTCGATCACCGGTGCAACCCGTGCAGCCGTGCAGGGTCGGCTCCATGGAACCGGACGGGATGAAGAATGCCTGGAACAAGAAGGTCTTGATCAGCACCGCCAACCCGAAGGCGATGATCAAGAGGACGG
>JALZIL010000226.1 GCA_030860305.1 Actinomycetota bacterium | reverse complement strand
ACGGTGCTCGACCACGGCCGTCGGCTCACCTTCAGCTTCGAGGATCTGCTGAAATACCACGGCGGCGGCTCGCCTGGCGGCGTGGCGCAGGCGTTCAAGGTCTTCCAGCGGGCACTCCCGCTGCTGTCCCCCGACGGGCCGCCGCAACGGCGTGAGATCAGCCTGCGGACCCCGTTCGGAGGTCTCGGTTTCCGGGATGCCTTCGAGATGGTCACCCGGGCAGTCACTGAGGACCGGTTCGTCGTCGATCCCGAACTGGTACGACCCGACCTCGGCCGCAACCGCGAACAGTTCGTCTTCCACGTCACTTACCGGGCCAACACGGTGACCCTGCTCATCCGCGACGGCCTGGTCAGGGATGACTTCATCGACCTGCTGCTCAACGAGAATCGCACGGCCGAGCAGGACGCGCACTTCGAGACGCTCAAGCGAGACTTCGCCGATCGACTCATGGCCGGCTCAGCCGAGAACGCCTACGACGTCGAGGAGTCAGCCTCAGCGACTTAGACGTTCTCGGCCGAGCGGGGGCGCTACCGCTCTACGACAAAGGCGATCTTGCAGTGCACCTTGTAGAGCGAGAGGTTGCCGTTCTCGTCGACGTCGGCGTTGCTGCCGATCACCTCGACGCCGCGGATGCCGCGTACGGTCTGCGAGGCCGCCTTCACGGCGTTGCGCACCGCGTCGCTGAACGAGTCCGGCGAACTGCCAACGAGTTCGGTGATCCGGACGACAGCTCCCGGAACGGTGTCCTGGTGCTCAGACATGTCTCCTCCTGATCTCACCGGCGCGACTGTGCGCCGAAGAATGTGTCACCTACCGAATGCCCGCACAAGCTCGCCCCAAACCCTCTCCTCGTGCACCCTCCGGATTGCGTCCTGCCGGGCAGTCGTGGTCGTATCTGCCGACGGTCGGTCATCCCTATTAGACGACCCTTACTCCAGGTGGGGCTGAGCGGTCGTGATGGCAGAGAACAGCGGTAAAGGGTTCGTCGACTTCTTGGGCATTCGGAACCTGACGGCCGAGGACGGCCGGGCCCGGCTGGAACTGGACGCGACCGAGGAACACCTCAACTCAGCGGGCGGGGTGCACGGCGGTGTGCTGGCCACCCTGGTCGACACGGCCATGGGCCGGGCGGTACGTAGCCGCCTCGGTGAGGACGACGGCTCGGCTACGAGTCAGCTGACGGTGACCTACCTGCGGCCAGGCAAACCGGGGACTCTGGTGGTCACCGCGGAGGTACGCAAGCAGGGCGAGCACCTCACCATCTGCGAGGCAGACGTCGAGCAGGACGGTCGTGCGCTGGTGCACGCGATTGCCACGTTCGCCGTTCTGCACTCCTGAGCGAGGCCGACCGAACCTGCAAGGGGTGCTGAGCGGTGATCGTGATCATGAGCGCCCTGGGCGCAGCCTGACTCGCCTCTCGGCGGTCACGATCTCGGTTCGGGGCCTTGCTGTCCGGAAGCTTCCAGAGCCGCCAGCGCCGTACCGAAGCTGTCGTTCCAGAGGTTGAGGTGCGGCCAGAGCTCGCCCACTCGCTCAGTCGCCTCGTCAGCACTCACCCCTTTGGTACGCATCAGCCAGGCACGGAGCAGCAGGCCGGTACGGGACTGGCCGGCGTAGCAGTGCACGAGCACCCGTTTCCCATCCGCCCGCAGCGCCTCGATGTCGTCGAGGATGTCGGTCAGTACGGCGGCGAGTTCGGAGTTGGTGTCGTCATCGAGCAGGTAGGCGAACCGCTGGATCTCGTGCCCGAACCGCCCGCCGGTACGGCACATCGAGATCACCGCGAAGTCCCGGTCGCTGTCGCGTGCGCCGTACACGTCGCTGGCCCAGATCCCGTCGAAGACCTCCGCCGGCTCGATCCCGCGCCGATCCGGATCCAGCTCGTACGACCACGCGTCGGCATCGCCGCCCAGCCGCTCGGCCAACTGCTGCAACCCGGCCAGGTCCCACGCACGGTCGGCGTACCCGGGCACGACGCCGTTGAGCACCGAGGTCCAGCGCATCGGGAGTCCGGCGATCCCGAACACCGCGCCCAGCAGTCCGCCGGTCACCGCCGCCAGCGTGTCGGTGTCCCCGCCGAGATCCAGGACCCTCCGCATCCCGTCGGCGAACGAGCCGGCCCGGCGCAATGCCCACACCGCCGAACCGAGGGTCGGCCATACCGCCCCGTTCGACTCGGTCGCATCGTCCGGATGCCAGCCAGGGGCTAGCACCGACTCCCACTTCGCGCGATGCTCCGGCGCCACGGCTGCCAGCGCGTCCGGAAGCGCAGCCAACGGATCGCCGCCGTCCAACGCGACCCGGACCAACTCGTGGAAGATCGCGCAGCCTTCGCCGGCCGCCGGATCGCCGTGGGTCAACGCAGAGATCCGCCGCGCTGCACCCATCGTCGCCTCCCGCCCGGCGGGCGCGAACCACACCGCCGCGGGCGTCGTACGCATCAGCGAGCCGTTCCCAGCCGCGTGCCCCGACCGTCGGAAGTGCTCGGAAGCCGCAACGTCCCACGGCCGACCGGAGGTGAGAACCGACCGGGTCTGATTGCCGACATCCGGCGGCCCGGCAGCGACCCAGTTCCGGAACCGGTCGAAGACATCCGCCTCGTCGAGCCCGCGTTTCTCGACCAGCGAGAAGGCCAGTAGCAGCGCCATCTGGGTGTCGTCGGTGAACTCCCCCGGTGCCCAACCGAGGCCTCCGCCGCCGCACATCTCGGTGCGTACGCCACGGGGCGCGGTCGGGAAACGGCTCCCGTACGCACCCGGTGGGCCGAACTCGAACGGCGCTCCCAGCGCGTCCCCGACCACCGAGCCGATCAGCGCGCCGGTCACCCGGTGCGACCGCGGCATCGGTGCGGTACGGCTCATTCCCTCGCGATCATGGAGCTGTGACCGTCCAGGAGCCGAAAAGTTGGTCATAGCTCCATGATCGCGGCAGGCTTACGCACCGATCGTCCCGGGGTGCCCTGAGTTGAAACGGGGCCGCGGCCGAAGCAGCCTGATCGGCCAACTTGACTGGACGCAGCCGCGGCGGACTTGCGAGGGTAGAGGGGAGATGGGCAGCGGGGCGGCGGATGCGGATCCGCGCGGTTGGGGTACAGCGACGCCGCCACGGTTGGTGCCGGCCCAACCGTCGTACGCCAACGTCTCTGAGAAGCGCTTCGCCGAGAAGCTCCGCGAGCAGTTGCCCGCCGACGTGGTGGTGTTCGCCAACCAGCGGTTCACCGACCGCGACGGCGACCGGGAGGCCGACTTCATCGTCTTGTGGCCGGGTCACGGGATCGCGGTGATCGAGGTCAAGGGCGGCCTGATCCACCTGATCGACGGGCAATGGCGCCAGCCGTGGAGCAGCGATCCGCGCGGCTGGAAGCCGATCAACCCCGTCGAACAGGCGCTGAAGTGCAAGTACGCTCTGCGCGACTACCTGCACCAGCACCCCAAGTGGTCCCGGGGCAATCCCCGGCTGGTCCATATGGTCGCGCTGCCGGTCACCGTGCTCAACGAGGATTTCCACACCCCCGATGCCCCGCGCTGGCTGGTCATGGACCGCACCGACACCCCGCACGCCGCGGATCGGATCGCGTCTGCACTGCGTCAGGTGGAGGGACAACCGGCCGCCCCGACCCTGGATGACGTCAACCTGATCGTCGACTGCCTCGCCGGCACCGCCATCGCCCAACGGGACCTGCTGACCCGGCTGCACGAGCGCGAGGACACCTGCGAACTGCTCAGCGAGGACCAGGCGCGGGTGCTGGACCTGGTCAACAGCAACACCCGCGTGGAGATTCGTGGCGGCGCCGGGTCGGGCAAGACCTGGCTGGCCGTCGAAAAGGCCCGTCGACTGGCCGTGTCGGGCAAGCGGGTGGCTCTGATGTGTTACTCGCGCGGCCTGGCCGAATACCTCGGCCGGCGGGTGGACACCTTCGCCCGCGGCCAGCGACCCGCCTACGTCGGGACCTTCCACTCCCTGGGCATCGGCTGGGGTGTGCTGCCCGGCTCGGACGACGACTCCGCGTACTGGGAGGACCAGCTTCCGCGACTCATGGTCTCGCTGGCAGCCGAGCAACCGTTCTTCGAACGTTTCGATGCGATCGTGATCGACGAGGCGCAGGACTTTGCCGAGACCTGGTGGCCGGCGGTCCTCGCCGCGTTGCGTGACCCACGGACCGGTGAGCTGTACGTGTTCTCCGACGAGAACCAGCGGGTCTTCGCCCGGCAAGGGCGACCCACCGTGCCGCTGGTGACCGTCGACCTGACCGAGAATCTACGCAACACCAAGCAGATCGCCGGTACGTTCAGCAGCCTCGCTCCAGCCGTGATGAAGGCTCGCGGCGGCAACCGCGTACCGGTCCGTTTCGTCCCATGCACCCCGGACGAGGCCGTGGACCAGGCCGACGGCGTGATCGAGTCCCTACAGCAGGACGGCTGGCCGGCCAAGGCACTTGCCCTGCTTACGACGAAACGACGCCATCCGTACCAGGTCGAGCAACAGGCCGAAGGTCAGGACGTGTACTGGCGGTCGTTCTGGGAAGAGGAGTACCCCTTCTACGGACATGTCCTCGGCTTCAAGGGCCTGGAACGCCCGGCAGTTGTCCTGGCCATCAACGGGTTCCGCGATCCGGAGCGGGCCCGCGAGATGCTCTACGTCGGCCTGTCCCGGGCTCGAGACCTGCTGGTGGTCTGCGGGGACCTCGACATGATCAAACAGGTCGGCGGCGGCGGCGTGGTCAACCGGCTGACCAAGCCCGTATCCCCAGGAGCCGGGGCCTGATCCTCCGTTTGGCTCGCACAATGGACCGTTGTTCAAGGCGGCGTATACAGCAACCGTCGCTGTTCAAGTTTGCACCCTCACCTTGAAAGAGGGTGGCGGCCAATAAAGGCTGACTTGGCAGCGGTTGAGCTCGCATACCAGGGACCATGGCGCCATGGGTATAGAGATGGGGCCGCAACCTGAGGGGCATCGAGCCGTGCGTAGGGCACCCATCGACGCACCGGCCGAGCCGCCAGTCCAACAGCCGGTCAGGCGGCGGCGGATCGGGGTCGAGGTCTGGCTGGTGCTCGGGCTCTCGCTGGGGCAGTCGGCGGTCTACTCGGTCGTCAGTCTGATCGACAAATTCACTCGCGGGCCGATCAGCGAACAGACCTCCACCCTGATCTCACCGCAAAGCCCGCGGCCCTATCTCGACCTGACCTATCAACTCCTCGGTATCGGCTTCGCGCTCGTACCGGTCGCCCTCGCACTCTTCTTTCTCACTGTCTCCGGCCGTAATGCGCTGCAGGCCATCGGCATCGACGCCAAGTCGCCGTGGCGTGACCTCGGCTTCGGCGTCGGACTCGCTGCGCTGATCGGGTTGCCCGGGATCGGGCTGTACCTGATCGGCCGAACCCTCGGGATCACGGTCAACGTCGTACCCAGCGCACTGGCCGCGTACTGGTGGACGATCCCGGTGCTGGTTCTCGCCGCCGTACAGAACTCCCTGCTGGAAGAGGTCGTCATGGTCGGCTACCTGATGACCCGGCTGCGCGACCTCGGCTGGCAAAGGCCCGCGATCATCCTGAGCAGCGCGGCGTTGCGCGGGTCCTATCACCTCTACCAGGGGATCGGGCCCGGCCTCGGGAACTTCGTGATGGGGCTGATCTTCGGCTACTTGTTCCAGCGCACCGGTCGGATCGGACCGCTGATCGTTGCCCACACGCTTCTCGACATCGTCGCCTTCGTCGGGTACGCGCTGTTCCAGGACGTGCTCGGCCTCGGCTAGCAACGACTCCAACCGGTCTTGATCTGGACCGCGTAAGCCGCACGTACCCTGCCGTGGTGACCGTGCTTGGCGCCGACCGTGGCTTCTCCTTCGCCGATCCGTATGCCATTGCCCTCGTGTTCGCCGGCGTCGCCTTGTTCGCAGCGATCGGCGCGCTCTCCCACCAGCGTAAACGGGCGTTTTCGGCAAGCCTGATCTACCTCGGACTCGGGCTGGCCGCGGCCGTGATCATCGAGTTGCTCGGCGTGCAATGGGTCGCACCGCTGCGCGACACCACCCTGATCGAGCATCTCAGCGAGTTCGCAGTCATCGTGGCGCTGTTCGGCACCGGATTGCGGCTCGAGCGCGCTCTGCATCCGCGCGGTTGGGGCTCGGTTGCGCGACTGCTCGGCATCGTCATGCCGCTGACCATCGCCGCCGTCGCATTCTTCGGTACCCAGGTCATGGGCCTCTCGTTCGGCGCGGCGATCATCCTCGGCGCGGCCCTGGCGCCGACCGATCCGGTGCTGGCCGGTGACGTCGGTGTGGGTCCCCCGGGCGACGAAGACGAACACGAGCCGAGATTCGCGGTGACCGCCGAGGCCGGGCTCAACGACGGGCTTGCGTTTCCGTTCGTGTTCCTTGGGGTCTTCGTGGCAGCCGAGGGCGGATCCGACTGGCTCTGGAATTGGCTCGCCGCCGACGTCGCCTACGCCATCGCCTTGGGGGTGGTGTTCGGCGCCCTGGGCGGGTACGCGATCGCTGCCGGCGTCGTGTGGTTGCGCGACCGCCGGCTGATGAATGATGCGCTCGACGGCTGGATCGCGGTCGCCGCCGTGCTGCTGGTCTACGGCCTGACCGAGGTCGCCGGCGCGTACGGCTTCCTCGCCGCGTTCGCCGCCGGCGTTGGGTTTCGCCGCTACGAGCACGGGCACGAGATCAACCGGCGAGTGCATGACGGCGCTGAGGTGGTCGAGAAGTTCTGCGAGCTGGGGGTGATCCTGCTGCTCGGCTCGATGGTGACGACGGCCGGAGTTGGTGAGGTGGGCTGGGCCGGCTGGCTGCTGGTGCCGATGCTGCTCTTCGTCATCCGCCCGTCTGCAACAGCCTTGGCCTTTCTAGGGTCGTCGCTGCCCGCTCGCGAGCAGGCCTTTCTCGCCTGGTTCGGTGTCCGCGGCATCGGGTCGCTCTACTACGTGGCCGTCGCGCTCGGATTGGGCATTCTGAGCGTCGACGAGTCGCGGCAGTTGTTCTGGACCGTGGCCGCGTGCATCGTCACCTCGGTCGTCCTGCACGGCGTGACGGCCTCGCCCCTGAGCCGGCGTCTACTCCCCGCGCCGGGCAACCCGCCGGAAAAATCGTGAGGGTGCGGTAGTTCAGCCGATGCGTACGCCGTTGTCCCACATCGTCGTACGGAGCAGGAAGCCGGCCTCCTCGCCGACCACGGCGCTGGTCAGCGCGATCAGCCGTTCGGCGAAGGCCGGGCCGTGCGGCTCCTCGTCGGCGTCGGCCAGGTGATGGGTCACTTCGTGCAGGATCACCAGTTCGCGCAAGGCCCAGGCCCGGTTCCCGGAATGCAGGGGTACGGCGATCACCGCGACGAGGCGCTGATAGTCGGCCTGGTGCTGACCACTGCGAACCCGTACAGCAACCGGCACTGCCGCACGCGGCCACCGAGTCCGGATCGACGGCATGCCCAGAACCGCATCCACGTACGCCTGAACCGATTCCAGCATCGCGAAGTGCCGCTCCACCGGCAGGGTCAGGCGCGAACCAGCCACCTCGACGACCGGGAAGTCCGCGGCTCGGTCGAAGATCCGGTGCACCAGGTTTTCGGCTTCGTACAGCCTTCCCCGCTGGCGATCCCGCGTGGCCGGGATGTCCGCGTCCGGGGACTCCGGTTGGGTCAACGCTGCCGCCCTACCTCCGTGGCCGGTAGGGTCACGCACCGATCCGGCGTTGCGCCCCGCCGATTGCCTTTTCCGCGCCGAGCCGCGCCGTACGCCCGGCCTTGTCCCCGGCACGTCGGGACAACTCGGAGTAGCCGGACCTCGCACTGGTCGCTCGCCATGAGCCCCGGGCTGTGGAGGTGGCCTTGTAGTGAGCGGTCAGCTCGACCTCGCGGGCGCGCAGCACCAGTTCGACGCCGCTGCCCCGGTCCTCGGCGACCGCCTGCTGTTGGGCGGACTGCTTCGTCGTGGCCAGGCGTTTGCCGATCCGTCGAGCAAAGGCGAACTGGAAGTTGATCCGCGCCGTACTCGGATGCACTGGGCGCTCCTCCTCCACGTAGTCGTAGCGCATGTTGCCGGCCCAATAGCTGTACCGGCCGCTGCCCTCGACCCGGACCTGGCGGGCGATCAATTCCTCGGCGTACCGGCCGGACTTGATATAGGCATCTGAGGACCGGACCATCTGCACGACCAGCGACGCGTACAGCGCCTGCGCGGCATCGATGTCGGTGTCGAACCCGTAGGCGAAGACCCGGCTGGAGTTGGACGCGATGTCGCAGGTCAGGTTGTTGGCCCGGCCGATCTCGAGGAAGAGCTGGACGTAGGTCTTCAGCCCACGCTTGCCCGGCTCGCCGATCAAGACGGTCCGCTGGGTGGGCGTCGGCCGCATCTGCGTGGCTGCGATGTGAGATCGGGCGACGGCCAGGTCCACCGACGACAGCGTGGCCAGCCGCTGCGCCGCCTGCAGAAAGGCGTCGGCCTCGTGCTCGTTGTCGGTCGACTCCGCCTTGCGCAGCAGCGCGGCGATCTTGGTCAGGTACTTCTCGCTCATGTCCACCATTCTGCGGATCGGCTCCGACATCGCACCGATCGACTCGCGGGCGAGGGTGCAGTGCGGGTTCTTGTCTCGCTCTGCCGGTGTTGCAACGCCCGCAAAGCGCGTACGACGCCGGCAAAGCGGGGTTGCCCGGCACGGCCTACGGTTGAGGATCGACTCCGCCTCGATGGATCACGGTGACCGCCCAGACGTTCGACCAGCTGCGTGCTCGGCTGACCGCGCTGATGCTGCGCGACGAGCAGCGGTTGGGACGACGGCTAGATCGGGCTCGTACGGCGAAGAACCCGGTGCACCGGGACCGCCAGACCGCGGAACTGGTGGCTGACATCGACAAGGCCGAGGTACGGATTGCCCACCGCCGTACGTCCGTCCCCGCGCTGATTTACCCGCCGGAGCTGCCGGTGAGCGAGGCGCGCGCGGAACTGGCCGAGGCGATCACCGCACACCGGGTCGTCGTCGTGGCCGGGGAAACCGGATCGGGCAAGACCACCCAGCTGCCCAAGATCTGCCTAGAACTCGGCCGTGGCATCCGCGGACTGATCGGGCACACCCAGCCCCGGCGCCTGGCCGCTCGTACGATCGCCGCCCGGATCTCCGACGAACTCGGTACCCCGCTCGGTACGACCGTCGGCTGGAAGGTCCGCTTCACCGACGACGTGTCCGACGACACCCTGGTCAAGCTCATGACCGACGGTGTGCTGCTGGCCGAGATCACTCGCGACCGGCTGCTGACCCAGTACGACACGATCATCATCGACGAGGCCCACGAACGCAGCCTGAACATCGACTTCCTGCTCGGCTATCTCGCCAAGATCCTGCCCCGCCGACCCGATCTCAAGGTCATCATCACCTCGGCGACGATCGATCCGGCGCGATTCGCCGGGCACTTCGCTGCACTTCTGGGTGCGCCGGTCCCGGTGGTCGAGGTGTCCGGCCGGACGTACCCGGTGGAGGTTCGTTACCGACCGGTGATCGATCCGGATGACCCCGGCTCCGACCCGGACCGCGACCAGTTGCAGGCGATCCTCGATGCCGTCGACGAACTCGGCACCGAACCCGGCACCGGAGACGTGCTGGTCTTCCTCAGCGGCGAACGCGAGATCCGGGAAACCGCCGAAGCCCTCCGCGGCCGTACGGTCGCACTGCCGGGCACCGAGATCGTGCCCCTGTACGCGCGGCTGTCCGCCGCAGAGCAGCACCGCGTCTTCGCCCCACACACCGGTCGACGAATCGTCTTGGCTACCAACGTCGCCGAGACATCACTGACCGTCCCGGGGATCCGGTACGTCGTGGACCCCGGTACGGCGCGGATCTCCCGGTACAGCCACCGGCGCAAAGTCCAGCGGCTCCCGATCGTACCCATCTCGAAAGCTTCGGCCAACCAGCGCAAGGGCCGCTGCGGAAGAACCTCGGACGGCATCTGCATCCGGCTGTTCACCGAGGCCGACTTCGAGTCCCGACCGGAGTTCACCGACCCGGAGATCCTGCGCACCAACCTCGCCTCGGTGATCCTGGCGATGGCCGCCCTCGGCATCGGCGACATCGCGGCCTTTCCCTTCCTCGATCCCCCGGACCGCCGCACGGTGGCCGACGGGATCGCCCTGCTCGAGGAACTCGGCGCCTTTGCGAACCCCCGGCAAACCGGACTTTCTCCGGAGTATGTCGCGTCTGGGGCCCGGCAGACCGCACATTCTCCGGAGAAAGTCCCTTTGGAAAAGGCGCCTAACCGGCTGACCCCCACCGGGCGAAAACTCGCCGCGTTCCCGGTGGACCCGCGCCTGGGCCGGATGATCCTGGAGGCCGATCGCAACGGTTGCTTGCACGAAGTCCTCGTGATCGTCTCGGCGCTGTCCATCCAGGACCCGCGCGAGCGTCCGGCCGACAAGCGACCTCAGGCCGACCAAGCGCACGCCCGCTTCGCCGACCCGACCTCGGACTTCCTCACCCTGCTCAACCTGTGGAACTACCTCGGCGACCAACAGAAAGTGCTGTCGGGCAACCAGTTCCGCAAATTGTGCCAGCGCGAGTTCCTGCACTTCCTACGGCTACGCGAATGGCAGGACCTGCTCAGCCAGCTGCGCCGGATCACCCGCGACCTCGGGATGACGATGAGTCGCGCGCCGGAGGATTCCGTTGCCATCCACCGCTCGTTGTTGTCCGGTCTGCTCACTCACATCGGCGTCCGCGAGGGTGATCGCGACTTTCTGGGCGTACGGAGTGCGCGGTTCGCTCTGTGGCCGGGCTCGGCCTTGGCCAAGAAGCCGCCGCGCTGGGTGATGGTCGCCGAACTCGTCGAGACAGCCCGGCTTTTCGGCCGTACGGTCGCCCGCACGGATCCGGAGACCATCGAGAATCTGGCCGGCCACCTGGTCGTACGGACCTACAGTGAGCCGCACTGGGACGTCAGACGCGGCGCCGTCATGGCCGTCGAGCGCGTCACGTTGTACGGCGTACCGCTGATCGCCGGCCGGCAGGCCACCTACGGCTCGATCGACCCGATCCTGGCTCGGAAGCTGTTCATCCGCCACGCCCTGGTCGAGGGCGACTGGTCAACCCAGCATGCGTTCTTCGCGCACAACCGTCATCTGCTGGAAGATGTTGAGGCGCTCGAGGACCGGGTTCGCCGACGCGACATCAGAATCGACGACGAGGCGCTGTTCGATCTCTACGACGCCCGAGTCGGCCCGGAGGTTGTCTCCGCCAGGCATTTCGACAGCTGGTGGAAACAGACCCGGCGCACGCAACCGAACTTGTTGACCTTTGACGCTGCGATGCTGACCAACGCCGCTGCTGCCGGAGCGGTATCGGGTGATGCCTTTCCCGACGTCTGGACCTCCGGTGACCTGCGGCTGCCGTTGAGCTACCGCTTCGAGCCCGGGGCTCCCGATGACGGGGTGACCGTCGATGTGCCGGTCGCCGTGGTCAGCCAGCTGTCCGAGGACGCGCTGAGCTGGACCGTCCCTGGCATGCGTCAGGAACTGGTCACCGCGTTGCTTCGCACATTGCCGAAGGTGCTGCGCCGCAATCTGGTTCCGATCCCGGACACCGCCCGGGCCATCCTGCCCGCCCTTGACCCGGACGCTCCGCTGTTGCCGGCCCTGGAACGCGAGATTCTCCGGCTGACCGCGATGGAGATTCCGCCGGATGCTTGGCAGCCGGATGCGATTCCAGCCCATCTGCGGGTGACCTTCCGGATCGTCGACGAGAACGATCGGCCGGTGGCGCAAGGACGGGATCTCGCTGTGCTGCGGGATCAGGTGGCACCACAGATGCAGGCCACGCTGAGCTCCGAGGTCGAGGACCTGCTCCGGAGCGGCCTGCGCGACTGGACCTTCGCCGAGCTGCCCCGGACTCGGGAGATTGACCGGGGCGGATACCGGCTGACGGTCTATCCGACCCTCGTGGACGAAGGCGGCACGGCCGGCGTACGGGTGGTGGATTCGCCCTACGCCCAGGCGTCGCAGATGCGCCTCGGGGTACGCCGGCTGTTGCTGTTGACGCTGCCGAGCCCGACGACCGCGCTCGGCAAGGGTATGTCCACTCGAGACGGTCTGCTGCTGCGTCTGGGTCCGTACCCGAGCATCCAAGCCCTGATCGAGGACTGCATCGGGTGTGCGATCGATGACCTGGTCGAGAGCCACAGAGGTCCGCCGTACGACGAAGCCGGCTTCCGTGCGCTGCAAACCTATGTCGGGCAGGATCTCCGGGCCACTGCCGCCGGGGTGCTCGAACGTGTCATCGCGACCCTGGCTGTCGCTCGGGATGTCGCGGCGGCTCTGGAGTCGGCGCCTGGACGGCATGTCCCATCAGCGGCGATCGCGGACGTCCGTCGACAGCTGAACGAGCTGATCTATCCGGGCTTCATCAGCGCCGCCGGCCAGGCTCACCTGAAACACCTGGCTCGGTACCTGCGCGCCATCCTGATCCGGCTGGAGGCACTGCCGCGGGAGGCGGCTCGCGACGCGGCGTGGCAGGCGACCGCCGAGTCACTCAGGGCGGATTGGCAACAGCTGGTGGACACCAAGCCTGCCTCGGGCGCTCTGGACGCTGACCTGGCCGAGATCGGCTGGATGCTAGAGGAACTGCGGGTCAGCTTCTTCGCCCAGCCCTTGGGTACGGCCGGTCCGGTGTCGGAGAAGCGGATCGTGCGGGCCATGGACCGCATCTCCGCCTGACCGCCGCGGTTCGTGGGCCCACACCGAGTTGATAATCGGCGAATGGGGTGGTTTCTCGGCCGGAAACCCCTCGTTCGCCGATGATCAACTTCGTCGAACCACACACCCTGGCGGTTTTGACGGGAACCGCCAGAAGGTGCCCGGACCCGAATGGTCGGAGGCGGGGGACTATCGGAGTGTGACGGTTCCCGGGCGGGTCAGGACGCAGGCCTCTCGTGCGGTCCCTGGTGCGCTACGTAGGCCGTTTCGTCGAGCGGGCCGGCGTACGAACCTGGCCTTGTTTCTCGCGCTGACCGGCTCGTTCGTCACCGGGTGGCTGGCGTTCGGGATCGGTACGCCGGTGCCAGCGGCCATTACCTCGGTGACCCACGGCGTCCTCGGCCTGGCGCTGGTGGTGCTCATCCCGTGGAAGAACGCAGTGGTCGGGCGGGCGCCGCGCAAGGCGATCGCGAGCCTGATCATGTTCGGCGTCCTCGCGCTGTGCGTGGTCGCCGGGATCGTGGCCGTATTGGGTGGCTTTCGGACCTACGCCGGTCTGACGCCGATGCAGTTGCATGTCGGGGCCGCGCTGATCGCCGTACCGCTGATCGGCTGGCACGTCGTAGGCCATCGCCGCCGGCAGGGCCCCCGCCG
>JALZIL010000200.1 GCA_030860305.1 Actinomycetota bacterium | reverse complement strand
GCGGCGGTTCGGGTGGCTCGAGACGATCCGGCTCGGCCGGGCCCAGCGGCCGCGGTAGCTCGGCCGGCTCGGACCGCTCCTCGGCGCCGAGCCGTGAGCGCGGTCAGAGCGGTGGGCGCGGCCAGAGCGGTGGGAGTGCCGAGAACGCATCCCGTCGCGACGGTCGGCCTTCTGCTGACCAGCAGGTCGCTGCTGAGGAGCCGTCCGTCCGTCGTCCGCGGCGATCACGATCGCGCAGTCGAACCCGAGGTGGCCTGGCGGTCGTCGCCGAGGGGGCTGCGGGGGCGGGAGTCGGGGCCGGCGCGGACACCAGCGGGCAGCGGTCGTCCGATTCGTCTGCTTCGTCTGGGGCGACCCGCTCTCGCAACCGCCGGCGTCGCCCCACCCAAGCCGCGGACTGAGACCAGCTCCGTCCACCGTGAGTCCGGTTCTTCCGCGGCGGATGACGCGGCCGTCCTGGCCGGCGTTGGGCTGGCTGGCAGTGCTTGTGATCGCCCTGGTGGCCGGGCTCACTCTGGCCGGGTCGAGCAATGCCGGTAATACCGACGTACGGACAGCTGCCGGTCCACCGGCAATCTCCGATGCGCCGGTGGCCGCGCAACTCGGGACCCGGTGGGCCACAGAGGCAGCCACCGACGACCAGCGAAGTGTGGCCAACGGGACCGTCATCACGGCGAACGACCACGGCGTACGCGGGCTCGACGCGGTGACCGGCGAGGAACGTTGGCACTACTTGCGCCCCAACGCGACGATGTGTGACCTCACCGTCCTGGATGACGTGGTGGTCGCCATCTTTCGAACCACCGGCCGGTGCAACGAGGCGGTCGCGCTGGAGGCCGGCTCGGGGGTACGCCGCTGGTATCGCAACGTGGGGTTCAGCGATCAGTTGAGCCTGCTCGGAGCAGGTACGGCGGCTCTGGCGGCCACGCCTGGTGGGATAGCGGTGCTCGACGCGGTGGGAAACTCCATCCGGTGGCGGTACAACCCCCCGCAGGGGTGCGAACTGTCCAGTATCGGCATCGGCGTCAACGGGGTGGTGGTCCTGGAAAGCTGTACCACCGGGACGACCTGGTTGGCCCAGTTCGACCTCTACAGTGGCGATCAGCAGTGGCGGGTGGAGCCTCCCGTGGGTGAGGTCACGGTGCTCGGCGTCGACGGAGTTGTCAGCCTTCTTGTCGGGCAACAACTTATGGTCCTCAGCACTCGAAACGGATCCACGCTGTCCACTGTGGACGATGTCACCGATCCCGCTCGATCGGCGGAGTCGCTGGAGTCGGCAGCCACTTTGTTCGCCGAGACGGCAGGAAGGAACGGAGTTCCGTTGGTCTACCTCGCCGAACGCCTCTACGGCTTCGACCCGGCCACCGGGGCGCCCATCTGGAGCGTGGCGGCAACCGGTTTACCGGCAGTCAGCGACTTCGGCGTCGTCGTGCCCGAGGGCAGGGACTACGTGACCCGAGATGCGTCGACCGGTCAGGAACTCACCCGATCGGTCATTGCCGGGACAAGCTCTCCCGACGCAAACCAAGATGGGCTGGTCCGCGTCGAAAGCGCCGGTTCGGTGCTGATTGCGATCACCGACGATGGGATGGTTGCCTACAGCTGAGCCGAAGGCCGGAAGTTCCCGGCGGTCGTGACGGAACCGCCAGGGGAATCGCGCCGATTCACACGCAAACGCATAATTCATTGCCCTCGGCGTCGGCGAGCACCCACCAACTCGGCGCGTGTCGGTCGGTCACTAACTGGCCGCCCGCGGCCAGGACGGCTGCGACCCGTTCCTCGGCCTGCGCTTGGCGAACGTAGACGTCGATATGGATGCGGTTGCGCTGAGTCCGCGGTTCGGTCATCTGCTGGAACCACACTCCCGGCGAGTCCTCCTCGGTGCCGACGAGGTCGATGGTGCCATCGGTTCCAGTGCGTTCAGTCAGGCTGAGGCCGACTCGCCAGAAGTCTCGGATGGCGGCCGGATCCATGCAGTCGATCCCGATCTCGAGCCCGTCACTGCGCTCGGCCGGCACCCCGATCTGGGCCCCTGCCTGGGCAGCAAGATCGCCGATCCGACTGGCTTGCTGGACATCCAATTCCGTGATGCCGCCGGCTGAATGGGTAACCAGCGCCACATCGACGTTGCGCCACCGGATGTCGATGTCCGGGTGATGGTCCATCTCCTCGGCCACGTCTGCGATCCTGCTGACGAGTTGGATCGCCGCAGCGAAGTCCGGTGCCTTGATGCGCGTACGAATCGCGCCGCGATGAAGGTGCCATGCGCGGAGGTCCTGGAGAGCTCCGTCGAGTTCCTCCCGGGTCAGTAGGGTCCTCATCTCCTCATCCTGCACCGCTGTCCCACCGAGGAACGCAGCAACGGGGTACGGGCCGCGCTGGGCTTGCACCGTCGGCCCCCGGGGCCAAGTTGGCACGGTCGCTTTGGTGATCTTGACCTTGTGGTGGCGACACGCCGATGCGGTGCTCCGAAACCCGCAATAACGTCAAGATCACCGAGCTTGTTGGCAGCGTTTCACCGGTGTCTGGCCCGCAGGCGCTTTGGGGCGGTCCGATCAACTGGACTGTCCGGCAACCGCACCCCCGGACCCCAACTGGTGACCTGCTCGGTCTCAGCGGCCACCCGCCCTCGACTGACCACCCAGCGGGGGGCGGCGTGTTCGCGCAGGACGTCGACAAGCCGCTCCGAGTCATGGATACAGAGATTCGCGGCGTTGCCCACAGCCAGCTGATGGCCGGCTATGCCGAGAACCTGGGCAGCGGAGCGGGTGACCATGTCCAGCAATCGCTCCTGATCGGCTGAAGTCTTGAGCTCCAACAGGTGCGACGCCAGAAACGCCACCTCGAGCATGTTGTGCCGGCCGTACGGGTAGTAGGCGTCCTCGATGTCGTCCTGACCAAGGGCCACCGCGACTCCCCACGTGAGGAATCGCTCGACCGGCAGCGCCAATGGGCCGGTATGGGGGTCACTGACGAAGCCCAGCCCCGCCTCACGGGCCAACTCGGCCAGCCGGAACTGCTCGCCGGCGGGATAGCGGCCGACGGCCCGGGCATGGCAGGCGACTCCGCGATCGATCAAGTGATGCTCGATCATCGACCGGGCCAGCAGTGCGGTGGTGCGCAACGACGGATCTCCGGCGTCATCAACGAGCATGGCCACCCGGCACCCCAGCTTGCTCGCCAATTCACAGGCCCATTCGACGTGCGCGGCCATGTCCTTCTGGCTGTGCTCGATCCACGGGATGCCGCCGACGACATCGGCCCCAAGACGCATGGCCTCTTCGCACAACGCGGCTGCCCCAGGGTCGCGCAACAACCCGTCTTGGGGGAAGGCGACCACCCGAATGTCGATGATGTCAGCAAACTGCTGGCGGGCGGCCACTACGCCGTAGAGACCCTCGAGTCCGGAAGCGGTGTCGACGTCGACGAAGGCCTGGACGTGCAGGACCCCGTTCCGGACCGCCTCGCGCAGTGCCCGAGTGACGTTCGGAGTGATCCAGACACGGTCGTAATCGGCCTTGACGGCGCGGGCGAGCTCGATTCCGCTGACCGCGGCGGCCATGCCGTCCGCGGTGTAGGCAGTCAGCGCGGCATCGCCGATCATCGGCAACGTGTACACCTTGTCGAGGTGCAGTTGGCCGTTGACGAACGACTCGGTGACCAGCCGGCCGTCGGCCTCGATTACTGGCACCGCCACGCCTCCCGGCTCGTGGCTATGCCTGCCGCGACCGGACGAACACTCGACGATCCTCGAGATCCGGCCGGATCGAATGGTGATATCGCAGACCCGGCCGTCGCGGAGCCGCGCCCGCTGGATGTCCAAGGAATCGCCGTCTGCGACCATGCCTGCTCACCCCAGAAGCTGCTCCACCTGGCAGCAGCAAGGCTCCCACGAAGGACGTCGATGACCGAAGGACAGGGCGGCGGTACGCCAGCCGGCTGGTACCCCGACCCCGAGGGCAACGGTGAACGGTGGTGGAACGGGGTGAGCTGGGGACAGTTGCGTCAGCCGCCCACCAGTCAGCCGCAGCAGCCCTCTCCCGGGCAGTACGGTCAACAGCAGTCCTACGGTCAGCATTCGCAACAGCCCGAGCAGGCCCCTCCACCCGGCCAGCAGCCCCCACGACAACCTGGACAACAGTGGGGCCAGCAGCAGC
Organism: Actinomycetota bacterium; assembly: GCA_030860305.1. The sequence goes on along the minus strand of JALZIL010000200.1, from coordinate 110 downwards.
CCCAGCAGAGAAACGGACCGGGGCTGCGCTGCGTCAACTGTCAGTTCACCGACTTCACCCAATCGGAATTCTTGCTGAACACCCGCGGCATGACGATGTTCGACCTCGAC
>JALZIL010000198.1 GCA_030860305.1 Actinomycetota bacterium | reverse complement strand
AGAACCGAACCGACCAGGTATCCGCCGGTCACACCGATCAGGACATCGATGCCGTAGCTGGCATCGGCGTACACCGGAAGGCCGGCGACCCCGAGCAGGACGTAGAGCAAGGTGGCCAGCAGGCCGCGGATCAGACCCATCGCCGCACCGGTGACCAACACCCCGAAGGTCAAGCCGGTCACCGGCACCGGTGTGAAGGGCAGGTAGAACGCCAACTGCGCAACCAGGGCGATGAACACCGCACCGCCGGCTACGAGCAGGGTGTCAGTGACCACCGATGCCCGCGGTAGAACGGCTGTGCGCAGGGTGACGGCCGAGGCGCTCACGCGGGTCTCCTCTAGGTAGCTGATGCGTCTGACGGGGTGGGTCCCTAACGATGGGCAGACTAGCGAGCCCGGGCGATCAGATCGCGCCGACTGCTACCTCGATCAGGTGCGGGGGCTTGATGATCCTGGATGCGGGTGCCCTGCGGCCGGATGTGATCCGTCGACGGGCGGGGAAGCGGAGGCCGTGGGCGGGCTCGGCGCGGGGGCTGTGACCGGCGTAGGAGCCGTGTCGCGTTGCTGCATCGGGGCCGCCGGATCGCGATGCTCGTGGCTCCGCGCGGGGTTGTGCTCGTGGTTTTGCACACCTCGGTCTCCGGCCGTCTGATCGCCGCTCGGTGCGAGGATCTCGGTGTCCTCGGATTCCCGCTGGGGCGGTGGTTGCCACGCCATCTGGGGGTGGGTGTCGTCGGGCCACGGAGTTGCCGGGCGCTGTTCGCCGTAGAGCGCGGCTTCGTCGGCACCGCTTGGTGGCAGGCTGCCGACGGGTAGCAGGCCGTAGTGCTCGAGCAACCGGGATTCGTCCTGGCTGGACAACTGCCCGTCCCCGAGGTCGATTCGTGGTGCGGAGCGCACCGTGGTCCGATCTGCTCGGATGACCAGGTATTTGCCCTTCAGCCCCGCCCCGGCCAGCGGGAGCAGTCGCATCCCACGCGTACGGGTCACATCGACGGCCACCCAGGCAGGCTCGTCGGTTCGGTCGTCGAGAAACACCTGAGCCACTCGGCCCAGGCGCGAGCCCTTGGCGTCGTAGGCGACGGCGCGAACGAGAGCGCGCACATTGCGTCGATCGATCAACATGACACTTCCTTTCCAAGCGTGCCGTGCTTTGGGTGAACCGGCAGAAACGCGAACCCGACAGCGGAGGCGGGCAGGCGATTCACAACAGCCGGACCATTGTGACCTCTTGGCACAGGACCAACGCACCGGACACACAGATCATCCGTCAGCTTGGGTTGACGCGCTGCCTCCGTCAACATAGGCTGACGCCATGAGTTCGCCGACCGCATTGATCGCCACTGCCACCGACGACGACCCGCTGGAGGGCCTGCACGCAGTAGCCGCCCTGCGGAGGCTGGTCGAGCAGTTGGAACGCACACACGTCGCTCGCGCCCGCTCCACCGGCTGGTCCTGGCAGGAGATCGCGCTCGCCCTGGGGGTCAGCAAACAGGCAGTCCATCGCAAGCATCGACAGACCCGGTGAATCCCAGACTCACCGCACACCATGCCTTTTCAGCATCGGTAAGGAGTTCCTCCCATGCCCGAGAAATTCGATCGTGCGACCACGCTCGCGATCAAGGCGGCACTGGCTTGCGCACGCCGCCGGGGGGCCGACGAGGTGGGTGGCGAGCATCTGTTGGTCGGCCTCATCGAGGTGTTGAGCGGACAGGCCCAATCCGGGGCCGTGCTCGGCCGAAGTCAAGTCCCGAGCCGGTCCGCTGCGGCGCTGGTTCAGCTAGGGATCGACGCTGGCCGGCTGGAGGATGCCGTCGCCCGCGGGGCACATGACGCGCGGCTGCTGGCCGGCCTCGGCATCGACCTCGCTGCCGTACGGCGAGAGGTCGGCGACCGGTTCGCCGTGCGCTGGCGGACCCGGAGACCGCGCTTGCGTACGGATGTGAAACAGGCCCTCGACAGCAGCCGGCACGAGGTGCGGGCCCTCGGGACCCGGCGAATCCGAGGTGAGCACCTGCTGCTGGGGCTTCTCGGATCGTCGGTCGCGGCGCGTGAGTTGTTGCTTGCTCTGAACATCGACCCGATGGCAGTACGCACTACAGTGCTGCAGGTCCTGGCCGATGGCGGGTAGCGTCCGGCATCAACCTTGACGATGCCGACTTCTCGGCTGACTTCTCGAAGGAGCAAGCCCGATGCTGGTACGCAGGCTCGCCAGACCACTGCTCGGATCCATGTTCGTACTCGGGGGCCTGGACGAGGCTCGAAACCCGCAGGAGAAACGTCCCGCCGCGGTGGGCGTGGTCCAGTTCGTCAGGGAGAAGACCGCGTTGGCCGTGCCCGGCGACACCGCGACCGTGGTGCGCATCGACGGCGTCGTCAAGCTGGTCGCCGGCGTCGCGCTCGGCTTGGGCCGGGCGCCGCGTCTTGCCGCCGCAGTGCTCAGCGCCAGCCTGGTCCCCACGACGCTTGCCGCACACAGCTTCTGGAAGATCGATGACGAGAGCGACCGGGGGCTGCAGAAGCAGGAGTTCTTCAAGAACGCCAGCATGCTCGGTGGGCTGCTCCTCGCAGTGGTTGACACCGAAGGCAAGCCCTCGGTCGCCTGGCGGACCCGGCGGGCGGCTCGGCGCCTTTCTCGCAACGTGAGTCATGCCGCCGAGAACACGTCGGAATCCGCGGAGCGCGTGGCCCGCAAGACCCGGAAGGCCCTGCCGGTCTAGCTGACCTGCCGGGTTCAGAAGGGTGATTACGTGCGGGTGACCGTGCTGGGCGCCGGCTCGTGGGGGACGACGGTGGCCAGCCTCACCGCCGGTCGCAACGACACGACGGTCTGGGCCCGGGACCCGGAGGTCGCGCGCGAGATCAACGAGGAGCACACCCACGCCCGCTACCTGTCCGGCTACCCGCTGCCAAAGCGGCTCAGCGCCAGCGCCGATCTCGACGAAGCCGTCAGCCGAGCCGATGTGCTGGTGATGGGTATCCCGTCGCACTCGTTCCGCGAAACCCTCGAGGCCGCAAAGCCGTTCGTACGACCGTGGATTCCGGTCGTCAGCCTCACCAAGGGGCTGGAGTCGGGCAGTCTGCTCAGGATGACCGAGGTGATTCGGGACGTCCTGCCCGGACATTCGGCCGCAGCTCTGACCGGGCCCAACCTGGCCAAGGAGATCATGGCCGGTAACGCCGCGGCCAGCGTCATCGCCACCGAGGACCTGGACGTTGCCGCCGCGCTGCAGAGGGTGTTCGCCCGCGGCACGTTTCGCGTCTACACGAACCACGATGTGATCGGCTGCGAGATCGGGGGTGCGCTCAAGAACGTGGTGGCGATCGCGACTGGCATCGCCGAGGGCCTGTCCGTAGGTGACAACACCCGCTCCGCAGTCATCACGCGTGGACTGCAGGAGTTGACCAGACTCGGTGTCGCCCTCGGAGCGCTGCCGGAAACGCTGGCCGGCCTGGCCGGGATGGGCGACCTGATTGCGACCTGCATCAGCCCGCAGAGCCGCAACAGGTACGTCGGTGAGCAGCTGGGTAAGGGCCGGCCGTTGGCCGAGATCCTTGCCGAGATGAACCAGGTCGCCGAAGGCATCAAGACCGCCCCGGTTGCCATGGCCTTGGCCAACCGGTTCGATCTCGACATGCCGATCGCCGCCGAGATCGCCGGGATCGTCGACGGCTCGATCAGTCCGGACGACGCCTATCGGGGGTTGCTGCGCGAGGTCAAAGCCGGTCACGAGGCCGAACCCGGCTAGGCCGTCAGTCGCCCGGATCCGACGCTGACCGGCACACCGCGAGGACCTCGGCATCGGCTTCGGTGCCACTTAACTGGCGGCCATTGTCGAGGAGGTCGTCGAAGGCCGCACCGACGCCCGAGCGCAGCGAGTTCAGCGTCAGGTCGATCTGAGCCTGTACATCGGGGGCACGTGGAGAGCCGATGCGCTCGCGCAGTGCGTCGGCGGCACCGATGAGGCGCAGGCAGGACGCGTTCGCGCCGTTGCCTCCGACCGCGCCGGCAAGCAACGCGACGTCCTCGTAGAGGATCGCCAGTGCCCACTCGTCGTCGTAGGCCCGGTACGTGCCCAGCGCCGCTGCGTACTCTGAACGCGCTTCGTCGTACTCGCCGAGGCCGCGGTTGGCGTTGCCGAGGTTGTTGTGCCCTAGCCCGACCATCCAGGTGTCACCGACCTCACGGTGCAACCGCATCGCCTCCTCGAAGCGGGCCTTCGCTGCCTGGTAGTTCTGCTGCAGCACGGCGATCATGCCGAGATTGTTCTGCGAGATGCCGATCGCCCATTTGTTGCCGTCCTGTACGCGCATCGCGAGCGAGCGCTCGTTGAGTTCCTGGGCGGCCGGGTAGTCACCGCTGTACTCGGCCACGATGGCCAGATTGCTGAGCAAGGCGGCCATGCTCGCGAGGTCACCGAGTCGCTCGCGGATCCCAAAGCTGTCACCGTAGGCCTGCCTCGCTTTGTCGTAGTCCCCGCGCTGGGCCGCAAGGGTGCCGGTGAGGTGCAGGACCTGGCCCACGCCGGCGTCGTCGCCGAGTAGTTCGAATGCGCGTGCGGCAGTGGCGAGACCGGCCGCGGCCTCGTCGTAGTGCCCACGTTTTCGGGACACCTCGGCAATCCAGGTCCGGGCCCAGGCGGCGCCACGGGGATCGCCGTGCTCCGTGGCGAGCTCCAGCGCCTGCTGATAAGCCTGCTGGGCCAGCGCCCATTCACCGCCCAGCTCCAGTACCTTGCCGGAGCGGATGAGCACCGGTGGCCGTTCAGCTTGGGGCAGCAGCGGAATGACCCGACTGAAGTACTTCACGGCAGCCGAGTTGGAGTAGTCAGCCTGGGCGGCCACACCGGCACGCAGCAGGTACTCGCGCTTTTTCGCCTCGTTCGTACTGCGCCAGTAGTGGTGCGCGAGCCGATCGAGCTGCCGGTCGGGATCGCCGTCCTCGCCGCGTTCCAGACAGCCCGCCACGCCTTCGTGGATCAGGGCTCGCAACGCGAACGGCAAGCTCTCGTAGGCGACGTCGCAGGTGATCGCATGGGTGAAGAGGTAGCTCTGCGATTCCTGCTCGTCGAGCACCACCACGTCCTGCACCGCGAGAGTTTGCAAGTGTCCGTGCACGTCGTCGTCGTTGCCGAGGCCGGGATAGGCACTGGGCAGCAGGGGCTCGCGGAAGGCCCGTCCGACCACACTGGCCACCTTCGCCGTACGCCGCGGCGACTCGGCCAGGGTGTCGATCCGGCTGAGCACCAGGCTGTGCAGGCTCTCCGGCAGATCGAGAGCAACCATGGCAGCGGGGTCCGTCGGATCAACACCCTGAGAGTGCAAATAGCTGCACAACTCGCGGACGTAGAGCGGATTGCCCTCCGAGCGGCCGACGAGCAGATCTATCACCGCCGGGGAAGGCGGCCGGGAGGTTCCGAACAGCAAGGCGAGACGATCGGTGACGACTTGGCCGGTTGCCTCCCGGGTCAACGGGTGCAGGACCAGCTCGGTGACATGTTCGAGTCGCTCCAGTCCCAGCCCCGCGAAGGACTGGTCCGCGGTGCGGTAGGCCAGGGCGAGCAGGACCGGCATCGTGGCGCCGGCCCGCGCGACGGCAACGACCAGATCTCGGGACAGGGGGTCGAGCCGATGGCAATCCTCCATGACCAGCATCAGCGGTCCCTGCCCTGCTAGCTGGGCAAGCTGTTGCACGGCCAACGACTCGAGCGAGGTCTTACGCAACTTGGCGTCAAAGGAGGCGGTCAGTTCATTGTCGGGCAACGGAATTCCCAGCAGCGTCCCGAACAGTGGTAGCCGGGGCAGCAGTGCCGCCGGGAGCACCTCGGTCAGCTGCTCGACCAGCGCCGAGGGTGACGGGTCGCCGCTGACGCCCAGCAGGGTCCGCCAGACCTCGCGCCAAGCCGAGTAACTGGGGCTCACACCGTACGGCTGCGCCGCGCCCTCCGCGATCCGGACGCCTCCGGTGGCGATCTCGGCGGCGAGCTCGCCGAGAAGTCGGGACTTTCCCATGCCGGCCGCGGCGGACAGCGCCAGCACCTGCCCGCGGCCGGACAGGGCCTGATCGGCCAGGGCCCGGAGCCGCGCCAGTTCGGCATCCCGGCCGACCAGCCGCTGTCTCTCGCCGGTACGGACCTGGCTTGCCGCCGAGGTGCGACCGCTCAACGCGAATGCCGACACCGCCTGAGCTTTTCCCTTGACCTGCAGGTCGGGCAGGCGATCGAAGGCATAACCAGGTCCCGCAGCGGCCTGCACCCGTTGGGACACATAGACCGCGCCGGCCGGTGCCGCGGACATGAGCCGAGCCGCAAGGTTCACCGGGTCACCCAGACAGCAGAAGGTGCGCCGCTGCTGATGACCGTAGGTGCCGCTGCGTACCCGGCCCTGGCTGATGCCTAGTTTCAGGTCGGTTACCGCGGTGACGGACTCGAGCGCAAGTAGGTCGAGCGCGGCAGCACAGACCCGAGCTGCGTCATCGTCATGTGCGACCGGCGACCCGAATACGCCGTAGAGATAGGCGCCCTTGTCGCCCACGGTCAGCTGAAGCGTGCTGCCGCCGTACTCGTCGATGATGCGTTGCACCCGCACAATGAAGTCCTGCAGTTGCTCGATCGCGTCCTCGTCGTCGTCGAAGTCGATCCCGCCGAAGCTCAGGAAAAGCGGAATCGCGGGCCGGAGCTCGGCCAGGAATTCACCTCGCCCCGACCGCATCCGCTCGAACACCGGCGGAAGCAGCCACTGCCGCACGACGTCGTCGGACAGCCGCTCGACAGGCGGTGGCGGTGGGACTGGAGGAACGTCGACGGTGAGCCGGCGCACGACCCCCACCCTGCGGGCGACCTGCGATGGACCCGCGGTCGGTATCAGCCGTTCCTCGTGCAGTTCCAGGTGAGAACCGAGGGATCGGATGACCGATTCGTCGACGACCACCTCACCCCGATCGGCGGCGTGCTCCGCGGCGGCGAGTTGATCCATCAGCGCCCCGGCCAGGACGTCGATGAGTTGGATGGATGGATCCCCCACCACGAAGCGCCGGGCCGATCCGACGGCGACGGCCACCTTCATGGCCAGC
>JALZIL010000160.1 GCA_030860305.1 Actinomycetota bacterium | reverse complement strand
CGCGTGTAGTCGGCCACCCCGTCGCGCGTGGAGTCCAGGTAGCCGCAGACCAGCCCCACCCGCATCCCGCTCATGCCCGGCGGCCTCCTGTCGCTCGGCAATCGCCGATTACACCAGACGCATCGATCGTCGTGGCCGGGCCGGCGCACGCCGACCGTGCTCCAGCGAGCCCATCGATCGAACCGGTCAGCGTGGATAACTGGCGATGAACTCGACCAGACTCACGACCTCCAAGACGGCTTCTTCACTTTCAGGGATGGTCTTGCTGAGCCTCTCAGGATCCCGGATGGCCGCCAGCGGCATCCGACACCGAATCTGACTCGTGGACTTTCAAGTCCTACCCCAGCCTCGCGAAAGACATCGCGCGCGTAATTACCAAGAATGATCACTCCTACAAGGCCGAGACTATGCGGCGCTATGCCGAGATGACCGCAGCGCTGGACCGCGTCGTCCAAGCATGCACGGTCAACGATCTTCTCGACCCCCGTCGCTTTGCCTACCGGAATACGCGAAAGATCCCATCGGCGCAGTTGCTCGCCGCCCAGGCGAGATGCGCGCTAACACATTGCCGCTCTCGTCGCAGCCGCCGCGAGAGAGGTTGCCGCCGTGGACGTCACCGCCCGCGGAGAGTCCTCGCACGGCCAGCCAGACATCACCTTCGCCTTCGAACACCCAAAGTTTGCGATCGTTTCGCCGGTACGCATTTGGCTTTCAAATGCAGAGCGGCCAGTTCCGCCTGATGGCGATCCCTTTTCCACCTAGCAGGGAAGACGGCTGAGAGCAGAGCGGCGCTATTCAACTGCGCGCGAACGAACCCTGACGTCTTCGATTTGTCCGCAATTCGTGACGTAATTGGGCTCAGGACCAGAGATGCCGCGCGCGCGGCCAGGGAAATCGCTTAACTCGGTCGATTCGTCCTGACTTCGTCTATCGGTACCTCGCGGCGCTGGAGTTGTAGTCCAACAGCTTATTGACACAGCCATCCTTCGCACCAAGCGCGTATAGGGCACCCGTCGAGTTGGCGCTCGGGGCCGAAGTGGTTGAAAAGGGTGCCCCAAACGTTGCGGATCAACCGCCTTCGACGAGGGTCGTACGCGAGCCGGTTCCCCGGTAACGGGGAGCCGAAGCAACTGCGCGCTGGCTGGCAGCTGGTCCCGACCGGATCATCGACGAGCACCGCCTCGTCTACCTTGTCGATGGCGACGATGTGGTCATCCTGCAGGCTCGCCACCACTACTCCTGCACAAGCGATAACAGCACCAGATCTGCCGTCCGCTGTGCCATATATGTGCCATAAGCAGCGGCAAACAAAGGTCCCTTGGTTTTCAGCGGCGAACCACTTCCAGCGTGGTGACCTGCGGTTACGCGGTTTTCACGCTCAGCCGGACCGCGACTCAGATCGACTTAGGAAACCGAAGCTCTATCCCCTGAGCTACGAGGGCTGACCTGAACCTTTGACTTTCGTGACTTCGTCTGTGCCATACCCGTGCCATGCGGCGGAAGGTTCCGGCGCATAGCGTCATTCTAGGGACCTGCTTCTGACCAGGAGGCCCACCGGCTAGCACCGGGCCCAGCAGCTTCCCATCAGCCGATTCTCGTCCAGGGCTTGCCGCCCCACATCACCTCGGCGAAGGGGTCGACGCCGATACCAGACCGGATGTCGGTGAAGCGGAGTTCATCGCCGTTGAATTCCCAACCGGCGATGAGTATGACCCAGCCGTCGAGCGCTGCCCTCCGGAGGTAGAAGCGACGGTTCGAATCCTTCCAGGGGCACCAGTCATCGGGCACATCGCTTCATCGGCACGGCGGCCGACGACGCGACAGACCCCACGCCGCACCAGCTGGCGTAGGTGTCGCGGCCTGGAAAGACCTGCGGTGCAGGCGTTCCAGAGCTCTTGTCCACCGGACGTTCCTTGTCCCGACGTCAGTCCGGGTCCGGACTGAGGTCGTGGAGACCTTCGCCGACCAGCTCGACGGCGATCTCCAGGCCGCCCTCGGGCAGGTTGCGAGCCCGCACACTGCCCCCGTGCGACGCTGCGACTGCAGCCACGATCGACAGCCCGAGACCGGCCGAGCCGGGGCGTGACGACGCGCGGGTGTAGCGATCGAACAGCGTGGCTAGCGCCTGGTTCTTGACCCCCGGCCCAGTGTCGCGCACGACGAGAGCGGCGCCGCGTGGCGCGGGCTCGACCAGGATGCTCACCGTTCCACCGGAAGGCGTGTGACGCACGGCGTTGTCGATCAGGTTGGCCAGTGCCCGCTCGATGGCCGGGCCGTCCCCCCTGACCGAGGCAGCACCGTTGGAGATCAAATTCACACCCCGCGCGGCGGCTACGGTGTTGAAGCGCTGGACCGCGGTCGAGGCCAACGCGCCGAGATGCACCGGCTGCCTGCGGTCGCCCATCCGGGTTGCATCCGCCCGCGCCAAGAGCAGCAGGTCCTCCACCACGGCAGTCAATCGGTCGATCTCCTCCAGCGCGCTGCCCAGTCCCTCGCGGGCGGTCGGTTCGGTGGCCGCGGCACGGGCAAGTTCGACCTCGGCGCGCAGGATGGCCAACGGGGTACGAAGCTCATGGCTGGCCTCGGCAGTGAACCCGCGCTCGCGCTGCACAGCGGCCTCGAGACGCTCGAGCATGCGGTTCAGCGTGGACCCCAGCCGGCGCAGTTCGTCGCGGCTGGTCGGCACCGGGAGACGCTGGGAGAGGTCGTAGGCGCCAACGGCATCGGCCTCCGCAGCCATCCGAGCCAGCGGCGCCAGGCCGCGCCGGCTGATCCACGCCCCGGCCAGCCCGGCGAAGGCACTGCCGACGAGCGCGACCGGCACGAAGACCGCCAGCAGCGCGCGCTCCGCGTCGATCAACGCCGTAATCGGCGTGGTGACCACGACGATGCGCCCGGATCCGTCGGGGACCGTGGTGCCGGCGAAGCGCAGCGGCACACCTTCGACGACCGCGTCGCCGAAGACCGGCACCCCGGCTGCCACCCGAACGAGGCTGC
>JALZIL010000149.1 GCA_030860305.1 Actinomycetota bacterium | reverse complement strand
TGGCATGACGCGGCTCGTACAAGCCCACCTCTGCACCGCTGGGCAATCGGATCCTGGTGCAGAAGCCATAGCCCACATCAGCCACCGGCCCGGTCTTGACGCCCCGGGACCTGAGGTCGGCCACCGTTGTGGCGATGTCGTCGCACATCAGATGCAGGTCCACCGTCGAGTCCCTGTGGGAATGAACTCCGAGCTCGGCCAGTGGTGCCTTGAAGATCAGCCATCCATCATCGGCCGCCTTCTCCACCGTGGTCCGCCAACCCAGAACCTCGGTGAGAAACGTGCGATCGGCTTCCGCGTCGGCACTGTTGAACAGCAGATGGACACCTGTGATCATCTTCGACGCTCCCTCCGAACCGAGCCGATCGCAGCAAATCGCGATCCCTAGGCTGCCCTCATGGTCGAGCTGAGTGGCAACCAGAACATGGCGGCGGACATCACGTCGTCCCCCGCGTGGGGGAGGCTAACGGGGCTCCCCCAGCCCGCGCATCTGCGTGCGCTCTTTTCCGACGACTCAGACCGCGGCCGGCGGTACGTGCTCGAGATGGCAGAGTTGCGGGTCGACTTCGCGAAGCAACGCATCACCGACGACATCCTGGACGCGCTGATCGAGGTGGCCGATGCGGCCGGTGTGGCACAGCGTCGCGACGCGATGTTCGCCGGCGAGCACATCAACGTCACCGAGGACCGCCCCGTCCTGCACGTCGCCCTGCGAGCCCCGTTAGGCACCACGATCGAAACGGACGGTCAGGATGTCGTCCCCGCAGTACACGAGGTTCTCGAGCGAATGGGCGAATTCGCTGAACAGGTGCGCGGCGGTTCGTGGACCGGTGCAACCGGGCGTCGGATCCGTACGGTCGTCAACATCGGTATCGGCGGGTCCGACCTCGGTCCGGCGATGGCCTACCAAGCCCTTGCCGCCTACCGCCATCCCGAGCTCACTGCCCACTTCGTGTCCAACGTGGACGGATCTGACATCGCCGGAGTCCTCGAAGGTCTCGATCCCGCGCAGACCTTGTTCGTCATCTCGTCCAAGACGTTCGGCACGATCGAGACCCTGACCAATGCACGTACGGCGCGGGCCTGGCTGGCCGGTGCGCTGGGCGAAAATTCGGTCGCAAAGCATTTCGTGGCGGTCAGCACCAATGCGGAGAAGGTCGGCGAGTTCGGCATCGACACAGCGAACATGTTCGAGTTCTGGGAGTGGGTCGGCGGTCGGTACTCCGTCGAATCGGCCATCGGACTGACTCTGATGATCGCGATCGGACCGGAACGGTTCGCCGAGTTCCTCGCCGGCTCACATGCCGTGGACCAGCACTTCCGTACGGTCCGGTTCCCGGAGAACGTGCCGGTCGTCCTGGGAATGATCGGGGTGTGGAACGCCAATGTGCTCGGCTTCGACACCAAGGCGGTCCTGCCCTACGCGCAGGAGCTCGCTCGGTTCCCTGCCTACCTACAGCAGCTGGACATGGAGTCCAACGGCAAATCTGTACGACTGGACGGGTCCGCCGTCACGATGGGCACCGGTCCGATCGTCTGGGGCGAGCCGGGTACGAACGGCCAGCACGCCTTCTACCAACTGTTGCATCAAGGGACGCGGGTCGTGCCGGCCGACTTCATCGGCTTCGCCAACCCGCACCATTCCCACCGCAACCATCACGACTTGCTGATGGCCAATCTGATCGCCCAGACCGAGGCTCTGGCGTTCGGCAAGGACCGGCCCGGCGAGCCGCACCGCCGCTTTGCCGGCAACCGGCCGTCCACCACGATCCTGGCCGCACAACTCACCCCGTCTGTCCTCGGGCAATTGATTGCGCTGTACGAGCACATCGTGTTCGTCCAGGGCTGCATCTGGGGCATCGACAGCTTCGACCAGTGGGGCGTGGAACTCGGCAAGGAGTTGGCCAACCGGATCACTCCTGAACTCACCGGCGAATTGCACGACGCGGTCGAGCACGACTCATCAACGACTGCCCTGATCGACTGGTACCGGAACACCGCCCGACGCGGCTGATCCTGATGCCCAGTTTGGTTGGGGCAGCATCAGCGCCCCCAGGTCAGACGCCTGCGCCAGCGCGTAGCAGCTCGAGCACGGAGTCGAGTTTTCCATCCACGGCGTCGACCCTGCCAGCGAGGACATCGACCTTGCCACCCAGGGCGTCGACCTTGCTCTCAACGCTTTCCAGGCGTTGATCGATCTCCTCCAGTCGATTGCCCTGTCGGAGCTGTGTCCCGGAAATCGTGCTCAACATCTCGTAGATCGATTGCACGTCATTGTCCAGCTGGCGGACCTTGCGTTCGAGCGCCGGAGACGACATAGCGAAACCCTAGTGGCCAGAACGAGCATCCAGGCCCGTCGTCCACAGGTCCGATGTCTAGAGCATCAGGTCGAGGACGACGTCCCCGGCCACACCCAGGAAGACCAGGGTCAGATAGCTGATCGAGACGTGGAACAGCCTCATCGGGCTCAATGACTCGCCGTCACGCGCGCGCCTGGCCAGCAGGACCGCCTCCGAGACGAACCAGGCGCCGGCCAGCCCCGCCACCGCCGGGTAGATCGGCCAGGAACCCAGCGGCCAGAGCAGCATCGAGACGACGACGGTCAGCACCGCGTATGCGACGATCTGTCGGCTCACCGACACGGTCTCGGCCACGACCGGCAACATCGGCACGCTCGCCCGCGCATAGTCCTCGCGGAATCTCATGGCCAGGGCCCAGAAATGCGGTGGCTGCCACAGGAATACCACCGCGAAGAGCACCCAGGCCTGCCATGACAGCTCACCGGTGACCGCGGCCCAGCCGATCAGGACGGGTGCCGCACCGGCCACTCCGCCGACGACCGTGCTGTGGTGCGTACGGCGTTTGAGCCACAGCGTGTAGACGAAGACGTACCAACCGATCGCAGCCAGCGAGAGCGCAGCCGCCAGCAGCGTGGTTGCCCATGAAAGCAAGGCCGTGGACGCGACTGTCAGCACGAGTCCGAAGACGAGCGCGGCACGCGGCGTCACCACCTGGCTGGGCAGCGGGCGTCCTTCGGTCCGATGCATGAGGCGGTCGATGTCGCGGTCGCAGTAGCAGTTCAGCGCATTCGCAGCCCCTGCAGCCAGGGCGCCTCCCCCCAGGGTGGCCGGCGCCAGCCAGCCAGCGGGGAACCGCCCGGCGGCCAGCATCATCGTGGGCAGTGTGGTGACGAGCAGCAGTTCGACGATGCGCGGCTTGGTGAGGGAGAGATAGGCCCGTAGGACTGTGGACGCGGACCGGGTGGCGATCGAATGACGATCGGCTACGGCCGTCACCTGACACCGGCGCAGCGCAGCAGATCGCAGGGCACGAGATGACCTTTCCGGGGACGGACACCGAACGGTCAACTCTAGCCCGCGAGTAGGTGGCCTGCCCGGGCTAGGGTCCCACCATGAGCGAGAACACCTCCGCCCGCAATCAGACCCTGCCCGACGGTTGGGGCGAACTCGATCGCCGCGCCATCGACACCGCTCGGGTGCTCGCGATGGACGCCGTTCAGAAGACCGGCAATGGCCACCCGGGCACCGCAATGAGCATGGCCCCGGTGGCCTACCTGCTGTTCCAGAAGTACTTGCGGCACGATCCGACCGACGACGACTGGCCGGCTCGTGACCGGTTCGTTCTGTCGATGGGGCATTCGAGCCTGACCCTCTACATCCAGCTGTACTTCTCCGGCTACGGGCTGGAGCTCCCTGACCTCCAGGCACTGCGTACGTGGGGCTCGCTCACTCCGGGGCACCCGGAGCACCGGCACACCCGTGGGGTGGAAGTGACCACGGGACCGCTGGGCCAAGGCCTGGCGAACGCTGTGGGGATGGCCATGTCCGCGCGGCGGGAGCGTGGGCTCTACGACCCGGACGCGGATCCGGGCACCAGCGCCTTCGACCACATGATCTGGGCACTTGCCTCCGACGGGGACATGGAGGAAGGCATCACCTCCGAAGCGTCGTCGTTGGCCGGCCACCAGCAACTGGGCAACCTCGTGTTGATCTACGACCGGAACAAGATCTCGATCGAGGACGACACCGGAATCGCACTGTCGGAGGACACGGCCAAGCGGTACGAGGCCTACGGCTGGCATGTGCAGACGGTGGCCGACAGCGAGGATGTCGTGGCCCTGGACAAGGCCTTCGCCGCCGCCGTCGCCGAGACGGCTCGGCCGTCGTTCATCGTCGTGGACAGCATCATCGCCTGGCCGGCCCCCAACGCGCAGAACACCGGCCCCTCTCACGGAAGCGCTCTCGGTGAGGACGAGGTCAAGGCGACGAAGAAGGTCCTCGGCGTCGACCCGGAGAAGACCTTCGACGTCGCCGACGAGGTGATCGCCCACACCCGCAAGGTCGTACAGCGTGGCGCCCAGGCCCGGGCGGAGTGGCAGGAGGCCTTCGACGCGTGGGCGCAGGGCCATCCCGAGCAGGTGGCCCTTCGGGACCGCATGATCGAACAGCGGTTTCCCGACGGCTGGACCGACGCCCTCCCGGTCTTCGAGGCCGACGAGAAAGGGATGGCAACCCGCAAGGCGTCCGGTCAGGTACTGGCCGCCCTTGCCCCGGGCCTGCCCGAACTCTGGGGCGGCTCAGCGGATCTGGCCGAGTCCAACAACACGTCGATGAAGGGCGAGGCGTCCTTCATCCCGACCGAGCACCAGACCAAGGAGTGGTCCGGTGGGCCGTACGGCCGGACCCTGCATTTCGGCATCCGTGAGCACGCGATGGGCGCGATCCTGAACGGCATTGCCTTGCACGGGAACACCCGGGTGTACGGCGGAACGTTCCTGGTCTTCTCCGACTACATGCGTCCCTCCGTGCGACTGGCCGCGCTCATGAAGCTGCCGGTCACCTACGTCTGGACGCACGACTCGATCGGCCTGGGCGAGGACGGTCCGACCCACCAGCCGGTCGAGCACCTCGCGGCGCTGCGGGCAATCCCGGGTCTGGACGTCGTACGACCGGGGGATGCCAACGAGACGACCGTGGCCTGGCGCACGGTGCTCGAGAACACCGACCGCCCCGCAGGACTTTGCCTGTCACGACAGAACCTTCCGGTGCTCGACCGCGACGTGTACGCCTCGGCCGAGGGCACCG
>JALZIL010000146.1 GCA_030860305.1 Actinomycetota bacterium | reverse complement strand
AGACCGCCGCAATGGCGGTCAGCCGCTTCTTGCGTCCGTGCATGTAGATACCTGCCTTTTCAGCATCGTTGCTTCGCGCCGTCGAGCGCACCTGCGAACAGGCACGACCGACGGCCCGCGGGGCACTCCGGTTGAGATGCGGACCATATCCGTACCGCCGCCTTGCCGCGACCCATGCCCGGCCGCCGAGACCAGACCTTTATCTGCCATCCGAGCGGACTTTCTCCGGAGAAAGTCACATCTGGGCCCGCTCAGACCGCACATTCTCCGGAGAATGTGCGGATTTCGCCTCCCGGCCTCAGGCGGTGACGCTGCGACGGCCCTCGAAGGCGCGCCCGAGAGTGACCTCGTCGGCGTACTCGAGATCTCCACCCACCGGCAACCCACTGGCCAGCCGGGTCACGACCATGCCCATCGGTGCCACCATCCGGGCCAGGTACGTGGCAGTCGCCTCGCCCTCGAGGTTGGGATCGGTGGCCAGGATCAACTCCTTGATCTCCCCGTCGGCCAGGCGGGCCATCAGCTCGCGGATCCGCAGGTCCTCTGGCCCGATCCCGTCGATCGGGCTGATTGCCCCGCCGAGGATGTGATAGCGACCGCGGAACTCGCGGGTGCGCTCGATCGCGACCACATCCTTGGGCTCTTCGACGACGCAGATCACGTCCAGGGCTCGGCGGGGGTCCCGGCAGATCTTGCACTGGTCGGCCTCGGCAACGTTGCCGCAGGTGGTGCAGAACCGGACCTCGTCACGCACCCGGTTCAGGGCAGCGGCCAGCCGGGTGATGTCAGCACCCTCGGAACCGAGGATGAAGAACGCGATCCGCTGAGCGCTTTTCGGACCGACACCGGGCAACCGGCCCAGTTCGTCGATCAGATCCTGGACCGCACCTTCATACATCCGGCTACATCCCGGGCAGACCCAGCCCGCCGAGCCCACCGGCGAGAGGTCCCATGGTCTGGCTGGCCAACTCCGCTACCTGCCGGCTGGCATCCCGAACGGCGGCCACGACCAGATCCTGCAGACTCTCGACGTCCTCTGGATCGACCGCCTTCGGGTCGATCGTCACCGCCGTGAGCTCGCCCGAGCCGGTCATCGTGACGCGCACCAGACCGCCGCCGGCCGACCCGGTGACCTCGGTGTCGGCCAACTCCTCCTGAGCAGCCACCAGCTGCGCCTGCATCTGCGCGGCCTGCTGCATCAGCGCCTGCATGTCCGGAACGCCACCTGGCTGCATGTTCGTCAGGGTAGTGCGCACCTGCCGAGTCGACCGGTCAGGGCGCGCGATCAGCGGGCGAGCCGACCCCGCGTCGATCGTGGTGGTGTTCCATGGCGACGGCCAGCCGACCTCGGCCATGAACTCGACGCCGGTCACGAAGGACCCTGTGCGGAAGTACGAAAGACCCTGTGCGGAAGTACGCAGACACGCCGTTCGCCAGTACCCGCCAGTCCTCGACGCCTTCTGCCTCATGAAACTGCCGGCGCGTGATCCGCTCAGTCACGCCCTCACGTAACGCTGCGCGTGTGAACACCGCTATGCCGACCGAAAGAAGGCCGCCCTCAATCCCGCGGATCCTCCTACCGGCAACCCCTGAGGCAGGATCAGAGCATGTGATTTCGCGCGACCGTCGAGCTGGGCGGTAAGACTGCCACCGGGGTCGAGGTGCCTCAGGAGGTCGTCGACAGCCTGGGGTCCAGCAAGCGACCAGCCGTGCGGGTGACGATCAATGGCTACACCTACCGCAGCAGCGTGGCATCAAGAGGCGGGCGGTTCATGCTCCCGATCAGCGCGGGAGTCCGCATTGGCGCCGACGTACAAGCCGGGGACGAGGTGCACATCGACGTCGAACTCGACACCGCGCCTCGCGAGGTGAGCGTCCCCGAGGATCTCAGGGACGCACTAAGCGGTGACCAGCGGGCCAGCGCATTCTTCGCCGGACTCTCCTACAGCAATCGGCGACGGATCGTGCTCTCGATCGAGGACGCCAAGACGGCGGAGACCCGGCAGCGACGCATCAACAAGGCGATCGGCGCCCTACGAGACGGACGCACCTGAGCTTGGCACTCCTCCCCGACAAGCGCAGGAGCCGACCCATGGTCTCGGCCGTCGCCGACACAATCCTGGGCTTCTTCGGCTAGCCATTTCCACAGTTGTCCGGTTGGCGTTGCCCGGTTCGGCGTTACCGATTCAGCGTTGCCCCTCGACAGGTTGTGCGCCGAGTTCGTCGCGGAGCAGAGACAGCGCCGCTTGTTCGGCGTCCACCGGCTCGGTCGCTCCGGACGGATCCACCGGTTCGCCGACCTCTTCGCTGGCTTCGACGGGAAACGGATCTGCGATGACGGTTCCGCCGGTTGCGGCGACCGGCAAGGACTGTTGTTCCTCACCGGCGTCGACGATCGTCTGCACCTGCCAGTCGACGCCGAGCTTATCGCGCAACGCCGCTTTGATGATCTCGGTGTTCATGTCCTCGGACAGCCTGCGCATCAGTCCTGAAGAGTTGATGCCCAGCTTCAGCACCGACCCTTCCACGGCGAGAACGTTCGCCGACATGAGCAGCGCAGCAGTCGTCCGCTTGCGCTCCTTGATCGCATCCAGGATGTCCGGCCAGAGACGACGTAGGTCGACGACGGTCAGATCTCCGGTCGGCTGCGGCGGTCGCGGCGGCTCCGAGGAGGATGAAGCAAAAGCTGCCGACGTGGCCGATGCGACCGGCACTCCGCCCCCGCCGTGCGGGGCTTCTCGCGCGGTCGGAGCCGAGGGTGGCGATGCCTGCTCGCTCGACGCCTGCGCACTCGATGTGGCCGGCGAGGCGGGATGGCGCTCGCGACCGGATGCAGCGGAAGTCCTTGGCCGCGAGGCAGTCCGGCGTACCGAGTCGTCGTCACGTTCTCTCGCGACCGTGGCAGACGGTGTTTGGGCGGCGGGTTGGCCGGCGATCTGCATGCGACGCTCGAGTCGCTCGATCCGTTGCAGGGTGGCCGACGAGTCGTCGCTGGCCGCCGGCAGCAGCATCCGTGCACAGACGAGCTCCAGCAGCAACCGGGGTGCCGTCGTACCGCGCATTTCCGTCAGTCCATTGTGGACGATGTCGGCAAGTCGGGACAGCGTGGCGGTACCGAGTCGGGCCGCCTGATCAGCCATGGTCGTGAGCTGGTCGCCGGGTAGATCGAGCATTCCCTTGTCCGCGGCATCCGGCACCGCGTCGAGGATCACCAGGTCGCGCAGCCGGTCGAGCAGGTCGGCGGTGAAGCGGCGCGGGTCGTGGCCGGCCTCACTGACTCGGTCGACCGCCCCGAACACCCCGCCGGCGTCACCGGCGGCCAGCGCATCGACGGTCTCGTCCAACAGCGCTCCGTCGGTCACCCCGAGGAGCCCCACCGCGCGTCGATAGCTGACGCCATCCTCCCCCGCGCCGGCCAGCAGTTGATCCATGATCGAGAGTGCGTCGCGGGCCGAGCCTCCACCAGCTCGTACGACGAGGGGGAAGACCGAGTCGTCGACCGTGGCCTTCTCCTCCTCGCAGATCCGCATCAGCAGGCCGCGCAGCACCGAGGGCGCCATCAGCCGGAACGGATAGTGGTGAGTCCGCGACCGGATCGTCGGCAACACCTTGTCCGGCTCGGTGGTCGCGAAGACGAAGACCAGGAACTCCGGTGGTTCCTCGACCAGCTTCAGTAGCGCATTGAAGCCTTCTTTGGAGACCATGTGCGCTTCATCGATGATGTAGATCTTGTATCGGCTGACCATCGGTGCGTAGAAGGCGCGATCGCGTAGCTCCCGGGCATCGTCCACGCGCCCATGGCTGGCGGCGTCGATCTCGATCACATCGGGCGTACCCGCACCGCCCGGCGCCAGCCCGACGCACGAGTCGCAGATCCCACAGGGTGTCGAGGTGGGGCCTTGGACGCAGTTCAGCGAACGGGCCAGGATTCGCGCACTCGAGGTCTTGCCGCAGCCGCGCGGACCGGAGAACAGGTACGCGTGGTTGATCCGGCCGTTGTCCACCGCCTGGATCAGCGGCTCGGTCACGTGATCCTGGCCGACGACCTCGGCGAAGGTGGCCGGTCGGTACTTCCGATAGAGCGCCACAGCCACGCAGGCGAGGGTACTGGCCCTGGCTGACACTCGTCTGGTCAGGCGGCCTCCGAGGGACCACCACGTCAGCACTGATGATCATGCTGATTTCATCGCTCGTCACGGTGACCGTCACTCTCAGTGGGTGAAGAAACTTCGCCTGC
>JALZIL010000125.1 GCA_030860305.1 Actinomycetota bacterium | reverse complement strand
CGAGGACCACGAGCGCCAGACCCGGCAGGGCCAGCGCCGGTGGAACCTGATCGACCAGAATCAGGGCGAACAGCGCCGCCCCGGGCACCTCCAGTAGCAGCACCAGGCCCACGACGGTCGGGCCGACCTCGGAGACGACCAGGTTGAAGACGGTGTGGCCCAGCAACTGTGCGGCCAGGGTGATCGCCAGGATCAGCAACCAGTCACGCGACTCGAAACCGACCAGCGGTACGCCAGCGACCAGCGCGATGCCGCCGAGAAGTACGGCGCAGACCCCGTAGCAGCAGATCGCGTACGTCGTCGTGCTGATCTCCGTACGGACCCGGGCGCCGATCAGCACGTACCCCGCGGCGAAGATGCCGCCGACCAGGGCAAGACCGTCGCCAAGCACCGCTTGCGCAGACACCGTCACGTCGACACCGGCGATCACGCCGGTCCCGACGACGGCGAGGAGCAACCCGATCCAGGCGATCCGCGGCATCCGCTGCCCGGCGATTCGCGCGGCCAGCGCGGTCCAGATCGGCGTCATGCACACCAGTGCTGTCGCGGTCGAGACGGAGGTGAGCGTGATGCTCGGGATCCAGGTCCCGAAGTGCGCCGCGAGGAAGGCGCCGGCCAGCACACAACGACCGATCAGAGCCGGGCGCAGGGCACGAACCTCCGCGCCGCGTCGCAATGCAGCGGTGGGCAGGAGAAACGCCGCTCCCAGTGCCGTACGCCAGAAACCGAGCGCCAAGGCGGGTGCCACCAGCAGGGCCGTGAGTGGTGCGGACAGGGACACACCGAGGACCCCGATCAGCAACAACGCCCAGGCCTTGGCACTGGGCCGGTGAACCGCCCAATTCTGTGCCGACGCCGATGTCGGACCGCCGCCTGCCACAGCCGGAGTCTGTCATCGGCCACGGTGGCGAACCTGACCGACAACGGCATGCGGTTTCAAGATCATGACAGGGTTGTCGGGGTCCTCGGGGCGGTGATGACCCCGATAACCCCGACATGATCTTGTACGCGGTGCTAACTCGGGCAGTTAGGGTCAACGCGTGCCCGGGGACAGTGCCGAGGCGTCGGCCAAGGTCGAGGCAGCCATGAAGACCGGCGGGGTGGTCTGGTTGCAGCCGTGCCCAGTCACCGTGGGAACAGGCGCATCCCCGCCCGGGACGGGGCCAGTGTGGTACGTCTGGTCTGAAGGGGCCTGTTACCTGCTGACCGGCCCCGGAGAGCAGCCCCTCCCAGGAATCGTTCACGGCGGCCGGTGCCACGTCACGACTCGAGACAGCGCAGGCGGGCGAGCCATGACCTGGACGGCGACCGTCGAAGCCGTCGATCCGACCGGGGCGCAATGGGCCGTCGTCGCCCCCAGACTGGCTGCCGGGCGACTCAATGGCGGCGATCCGGTTGCGGTGGTCCCGACCTGGCCGGGGCGGCTGACCATCCTGTGCCTGCGTCCGACCGGCGAGCTGGCAACCGCACGCACCGGCCTGCCCGACGGCAGCCAGGCAACCGCACCGCTGCCCAGCCCGGCGACCACGCCGTACCGGATGCCGTCGGACATCACCCGTCGTTGGCGGCGACGTCGGCAGGTGGAGCAGGGGAAGAACCAGACCTGACCGACCCGCCGGGTCGGCCGGCGGCTTTCGGGCACCTTGGGATCGCGGCGAGGTTTCCGATCGCCGTAGCCGTGGAAGCAAACCACGGTCGCCGCCACCGGTAGCCTTCCCGCTCGTGACGACGACAACCAAGGTGTACGTCGCGCAACTCGCCCGTCTGTACGTCTTCGATCCCAACGGTGACCGAGTAGGTCGGGCTCGCGATGTGGTCGTGGCGCTGCGATTGGGCGCCGTACCGCCGCGGGTGCTCGGCCTGCTGGTCGAGATCGCCGGCCGCCGGCGGATCTTCGTCCCGATCGGTCGGGTGACCGGGATCGACAGCGGCGCAGTCCGACTGGGCACCGGGATGCTCAACCTTCGACGGTTCGAGCAACGCGCCGGGGAAACCCTGGTTCTCGGCGAGCTGTTGGACCGCTCGGTGACCATCAACGAGACGCGGGCCCGCGGCATCGTCGTGGACGCCGCGATGGAGATGACCCGCGGATCGGAGTGGCTGCTCACTCGGCTGGCCGTGCGGGAGACCGGCCGGCTCGGGCGCCGTCGGGGTCCGGTCCATCAGCTGGAGTGGGGGGATGTCACCGGGTTGGCCCTGGTCGAGCATGGGCAGAGCACTGAAACGCTGCTGGCCGGCATGCGCGGCCTGAACCGGGCAGACCTGGCCGCGGAGTTGATGGACCTCCCCGACAAGCGTCGGCAAGAGGTCGCCGAGTCGCTGGACGACGACAGCCTGGCCGACGTCCTGGAGGAGCTGCCCGAAGTCGATCAGGTTTACATCCTCGGACGGCTGACCGACGAACGCGCGGCAGACGTCCTGGAGGCGATGGATCCCGACGATGCCGCCGACCTGCTCGGGGAGTTGCCGGCCTCAGAACAGCAGCGCCTGCTCGCCCTGATGCTGCCCAACGAGGCCGAACCGGTACGCCAACTGCTGGCCTATTCCGAGGACACCGCCGGAGGGATCATGACCAGCGAGCCGGTCATCCTGGCACCGGATTCCACGGTCGCCGAGGCATTGGCAAGGTTGCGCAATCCGGAACTGACGCCGGCCCTGGCCACCCAGGTGTACGTGTGCCGGCCGCCTTCGGCCACCCCGACCGGGCGCTTCCTGGGCATGGCCCACATCCAGCGGTTACTGCGCGAGCCACCGTCGACGCTGGTCAGCGGGGTCGTCGACGACAACGTCGACCCGATCACCCCCCAGGCGCCATTGACCCAGGTGACGCGTTACCTGGCCCGGTACAACCTGGTCGCCGCTCCGGTCGTCGACCAGGAGAACCGGTTGGTCGGTGCCGTGTCGGTCGACGACGTGCTCGACCATCTACTGCCGAAGGGCTGGCGGGAGCAGGACATCGATGGATGAGGACACCCATGGCTGAGGGCGGCCGCCGGCTGGATCAGCCACGCAGCAAAGGCTTGGCCGCGCCGAAGATCGACGCCGATGCGTTCGGCCGCTTCTCCGAGAGCATCGCGCGGTTCCTCGGTACCGGCCGCTTCCTGTTCTTCCAAACTGTGATCGTCATCCTCTGGATCACGTTGAATGTCTTTGCGCTGAGCCTGCAATGGGACGAGTACCCATTCATTCTGCTCAATCTCGTGTTCTCGACCCAGGCCGCCTACGCCGCACCGCTGATCCTGCTGGCCCAGAACCGGCAGGCCGACCGAGACCGGGTGCAAGCCGAAGAGGACCGCAGTCGGGCCGTCACCGAACAGGCCGAAACCGAATACCTGGCACGGGAGCTGGCGGCTTTGCGGGCGAGCATCGGCGAACTGGCCACCCGCGACTTCATCCGGTCCGAACTGGCCAGGATCGCCGGCGACGAGCCGGACGGATCCGAGGACGGTCGCCGGCGCGGCGGACGTACCCAGCCACGATCCACCACCTGACTCGGCTAGCTCCGAGCTGCCAGCACCTGCTCGATCCATCGCGCCACCCGAAACGCCCGACGGTCGTCGGCTGCGATGACCTGCAGGCCCACGGGCAGTCCACCACCGGTCGGGAGCGGAATGCTGATCGCCGTGTGGCCGGTCAGACTCGCGGGACGGGTGTTGCGCAGCATGATGTCTCGGATCTGGATCTCGTCATCGTGCAGGCCCGGAGCCACGATCGGCACCGTCGGCAGGACGACCGCGTCGCAGCTGGCAAGGCTCGCGGAGACCTCCTCCCTGGCTGTGACCGCATGGGCACGGGACCAGATGTAGCGCCAGCCCGGCACCTGCATCGCGGCCCACAGCTTGTCCCGTACGTCGGGCTGATAGTGGCTCGCCTGGGTGGCGAACAGGTCGGCGT
>JALZIL010000111.1 GCA_030860305.1 Actinomycetota bacterium | reverse complement strand
GCGTCGACCACCCCGTAGGACATCGTGCGTGAGCGGGTCAGGCGCAGCGCGTCGTCGGAGCCGATCACAAGTACGGCCAGATCAGGGCGGCTGAGCAGCGCTCTGGAGACTTGGGGTCCGAGGTCGCCGGCACGGGATCCGGCAATCGCGTAGCCGGACAGCTCCACTCGCCAGCCAGCCGCGGCCAGTCGCGCCGCCAGCTGGCCTGGAACACTCTGCTCCACCCGGCTCACCCCGTACCCGGCGGCCGCCGAATCACCGAGAACGGCCAACCGGAGCGGCGGGTCGGCGCTGAGCCCGAAGGTTCCGGTTATCGGCGGCGGATCGGACAACGCGGTGGGGTCGCGACGCGCGGCGGCGATCAGCTGCCCGGCCAGCAGTGCTCCGGCTGCCCCCGCGCCCCCCGCGATTGCTCCGGCCCCGGCCCGGGCAAGGCGTCCGACAAAACCGCGTCGTCGCCGGCTCATAGCTCCGCTCCCGCCTCTCGGCTCATAGCTTTCCCGCCTCGCTCGCTGCGCTCACCGGTCGGTCCGCTCGATTGCTCCACCTCGTGCGCTTCGCGCAACGGTCGGTCCGCTCCTCCCTCGCTGGCGCTCGGTCGATGCTCCCTCCCTCTCGGCGCCGCTCGCTGGCGCTCGCTGTGATGCTCCCTCCCTCTCGGCTCATAGCTTTCCCGCCCGTTCCGGAGTGTTCGTCTTGACGCAATCCTCGGCCTCGACCATGGCCAATGGGCGGCGTCGGCGCAACCGGGCCCAGCCGGACGCAACGGGGGCATCGGCGTCGGCCTGCGACACCTCAGTCCCGGCGCGTTCGGCTGCTCGCAGTGCCGCGTGCTCCACCGAGGTGACCCGTTCCTTGCCGAAGGCCCGGTCGCGGGGGTGGTCAGTCTCCGGCGACAGGCCCAGGGCGGCAGCGGCCGTCGGCAACAGGACGGCGGCGGCAGCGGCGTATCCCTCGGCTGACGGGTGGAATTCATCCACGCTGAACATCCGTGGGTCGCGGGCGAACGCCGGGCCCAGGATGGCGCCGAGGGAGACCGTACGACCTCCGGCCTTGACCACGGCCACGGTCTGCAGAGCCGCGAGTTGGCGGCTCCAGCGCCGGGCGATGAACCGCAGCGGCTGACGAATCGGCCGGATCGTGCCCAGATCCGGGCAGGTGGCCACGACGACCTCGCATCCGGTTCTCCTGAGCTTGGTGACCGCTTCGGACAAGAAGCGGACGGAGGCTGAGGGACGGGTCCGGGAGGTGACGTCGTTGGCGCCGATCATGATGAGGGCCAGGTCCAGGTCCGGCGTCTCCTCGAGTGCCATCCGAACCTGGGCATCGAGATCACAGGACTGCGCCCCGATCCACGCCAGCCGGGTGAAGTGCACCGGTCGTGACGTCAGGTCGCTCAGGGCGCTGACGACCAGCACGCCGGGCGTTTCGTTGGTGGAGTCCACGCCCAGACCGACCGCACTGGAATCACCTAGCAAGGTGACGTTGATCGGGATACCGGGGGAGCTCCCATAGACGCCGTCGCCGGTCGGCGGCCCGAGAATCGGGCTGCGCTGCTCCACGAGGCGACGGGCTGACCGTGACTGGGACATGACCAGGCTCATCAGCCCGCCGACGGCCGCCCCCGTGACGCTCACGGTGAGCATGGTGCCGACAGCGACGCGACGCAGAGTGCCCTTCATCCCCATCGTGTCGAGGTTAGTCCTGCCGGGCTCGGCTCGCGGCGCGATGTCGGCGCCGTAGGGTGAGGTTCGTGCGTTTCGTCGACAGCGTGGTCGATCTGATCGGAAACACGCCGGTGGTCCGGCTGGGTCGGATCGGATCCGGAGCTCCCGCGCAACTCGCGGCCAAGATCGAGTACTTCAATCCCGGCGGTTCGGTCAAGGATCGGATCGCGGTACGGATGATCGATGCCGCGGAGGCCTCCGGAGCACTGCTGCCCGGTGGGGTCATCGTCGAACCCACCAGCGGCAACACCGGCGTGGGGTTGGCCCTGGTCGCCCAGCAGCGCGGTTACCGATGCATCTTCGTCTGTCCGGACAAGGTGTCCAACGACAAGGTCAATGTGCTGCGCGCGTACGGCGCTGACGTGGTCGTCTGCCCGTCGGCGGTCCCGCCGGAGCATCCGGAGTCCTACTACAAGGTCTCCGACCGACTGGCTCGCGAAACCCCTCATGCGTGGAAGCCCGATCAGTACTCCAACCCGATGAACGCCCAGTCCCACT
>JALZIL010000107.1 GCA_030860305.1 Actinomycetota bacterium | reverse complement strand
CCGTGATCGGCCCCAACCGGTTTTTGGCCAGCGGCCATCCCGGCGAGGGACAGGACGGTCCGTCCTCGCTCGGGTTGATCGAGTCCACCGATGGTGGCCAGACCTGGGCCTCGTTGTCCCTGTCCGGCGCGGCCGACTTCCACGCGCTGGAGGCGCGACACGGCCAGGTGTACGGGCTGAACTCGATGACCGGAGAACTCATGGTCAGCGAAGACATGCAGTCATGGGATACCCGTAGCCAGACCGCGATGGCTGATTTCGCGGTCAACCCGGATGATCCAGACGTGCTCCTCGCGACGACCGAGCAAGGTCTCACCCGAAGTGAGGACGGTGGGCGCACCTTCGAACCGGTGTCCGGGGCCCCGGCCATGCTGCTGGTGTCCTGGGCCGAGGACGGAACAATCATCGGCGCCGAACCCGACGGGACCGTGCACGCCAGCACCGACGGCGGACGGACGTGGGAGCAACGCGGGGACCTCGGTGCCGCCCCCCAAGCCCTCACCGCGACCGGCGCCGGTGAAGTCTTCGCCGCGGTCGACGCAACGATCCTGGTCTCCGACGATGACGGCGCAACATTCAGCGTGCAGTACAGCGAGTAGGTAGCTATGCCGCGGGCTGAGGGCCGGCGCCGACGCGTCGGACTCCTCGCGTTAGCGACCGTGGTCTTCGCCGGCTGCGCCAGCGTCCCCGACGGCAGCGGCAAAGGCGCAGAGCAACCGGAGCCGGAGCAAACGGCAATCCAGGTGCAGGGAGTCGCTTCGTGCGACACCCTGCCGCAGCAGGCATCCTCCGATGAGACAACCAGTGACCGACTGCCTCCGCTGCGGCTGTCCTGCCTTACTCCTGGTCCGACCATCGATTTGGCCGCCCTGAGCGGCCGTCCGGTGCTCGTGAATCTCTGGGCGAGCTGGTGCGGCCCCTGCCGGGAAGAAATGCCGGTCCTGCAGGCCGCACATGAGCAATACCGCGAGCAGGTGCAGTTCCTAGGCGTGGACAGTAAGGACACCACCGATGCCGGCGCAGCCTTCCTCGGCGACATCGGCGTGACCTACCCCCAGGTCGTCGACCCCGAAGGCGAGCTGCTGAACCATCTCGGCGTCCCCGGCCTTCCAGTCACGGTCCTGCTCGACGGGGAAGGGCGAATTGCAGCCACCCATATCGGACAGCTGGACGCAGAATCGATCGAGGAACTGCTGGTCACCGTCGGGATCTAGGGTCGGCCGCTACCGGCGAGCTCACCGACCCCTAGGGTGAAGAGTTCTGTCCGGGACCTGGTCACCGAGGGCGCGAAGACCGGCGACATACGGGCTGATGTTGTAGCTGAGGAGCTCGCGAACTACTGGCTCCACGCCGCCCTGGCCGCAGCCCGCAGTTTGCCGCGGCGTCGACCGGGCAGGCTGCACGGTCTCCACCGAAGCCGTGCCTGGGCGGCTTCTGCACGACCTGCTCGGCGATTCGGAGTTGCCCGAAGCCAGCCTCACCTCGACGGCACTCTCGGTCCGCCGCGGTGGCGAGGCTGCACTCAGCTGCCCCGCCGATGCGCCCGAGGCACCACGACGCAGCGGCCGAGCTGTCAACAACTCAGCGCTGGTGGGCACATGCGGCGGCCTATCGCCTGCTCGATCTCGACGGGCCCTCGCCCAGGAGGGGTTCGCGGCTGCGCGCCGGCTCCTGACCGGCCCAGCCGCCCCCTCGACGTACCTGCACCGGGATCTACACGATCGCCAGCTTCTGGTGACCACCTCTGGAGCGGTCGGCATGCTCGACTTCGACCTGGCCTCGATCGGCGAGCCGGCGTTGGACCTTCGCCAACCACCGAAGTCGACACGCCGCCTCTTATCATCCCGGCTCTTAACTTCGATGGATACCTTTCCTAAATGCTGTCTGAACAGCTGGCGACCGACGAGGTCCACGAGCGCAAGTCCGCGCCGCTGCGCTGGTGGCGCTTGCTCGCCGTTCTTCTCGCAGTGTCGGCAGCACTCGTCGCGCTGAGCCTTTTCCTTCCAACCCTCGTCGATCATGAGCTGACTCGGGATCGAGGCGATCTGCGACTGTTCACCTATGTGAACGACGAGGCCAATCTGCCGACCTGGTGGACGGTGACCCTGCTGGTCAGCGCCGCCGTGCTCCATGTGCAGACCGGCGTCCTGGCCCGGCGCTCCGGCGCCCGTGGCGCAGCAGCCTGGTGGGTGATCGCCACCCTGTTGGGGTTGTTGGCACTCGATGAGCTCACGGCCCTGCATGAACGCCTGGATGTCTGGGGGCTGGCGCTGACCGAAGCCGGGTTCGCCTTCCCGTGGCTGGTCCTCGGCGCGCCGATCGCCGTCGGCATGATCGCTGTGGCGGTGGTCGCCGGTCGGCATCTGCCGCGACGAACGACAATGCTGTCCTTGGGCGGGATCGGCCTCCTGCTCCTGTCAGCGGTAGGGCTGGAGGCTGTCGGCGGCATCCTGCTCGGAGAACAGGAGGGCCCCTACCAGGGAGCCAGCCTGGGCTACACGCTGGTGATGCACGCAGAGGAGTTCGGCGAGATGGCCGGGGCGGCGCTGGCGGTCTGCGGTCCGTTGGCAGCACTCGTCCTCGGACGCGGTAATA
>JALZIL010000090.1 GCA_030860305.1 Actinomycetota bacterium | reverse complement strand
ACCCGGGATGTCGAAGATCCAGGCCAGCTCGACCCCGTGCTCGGCCAGCGCACGGGCACGCCCGGCGGTGTAGGCGGCGGCGATCTCCTCGGCAGCGATACCGACCAGCAGGTGGCTGTCCGGAGTCACGGTGACCTCGGCGTACCGGACGTTCTGCCCCGCCATGTCGGCACCGATGCCGACGACGAGAGCCTCGATGTCCTCAGGTGTCCGTACCAGCGAGTTCACTGCGATGTAGACCTCGATGAAGTGCGCGAAGTCGGTGAACTCGTAGAACGCGGTCAGCTCCGCGGGTTCGGTGGGAACTCCGGAGTCCGGATGCCGGCGGGCTAGTTCCAGGACGGTCGGCACCGATGCCGAGCCGACGAGATGGACGTGTAGCTCCGCCTTGGGGAGCCCGGCGATGAATGCCGCGACGTTGATGAACTCGACCACGGGCGCAGCCTTCCATGACCGCGGGGTAGTGCGCAGATCTCAGCGGCCGGCCTCGATCAGGTGGTAGAGCAGGAGCAGTTGGGTGACCGCCAGCGGCTCGTTGCGGACGTCGCTGCCGATCAACCCCAGGCCGGTGGGCAACTTGTCCTGGCCGCCCATATCGGCCCAGATCGCGTTCTGCAGCACGCCGATGTCCGACGTCGGGGCGTACCCGTGTACGTGCAGGGCGTCGGTCGGTCGGCTGTCGTCGCGGATCAGTTTCAAGTGCATGGCCCGGCCGTCCACCTGCTTGAAGACCTCGGACAGGTCCGGATGGCGCACGGTCGGGCGGAGCAGGAGCTCGGCGGACAGCGGTGTGTCCGGGGGGTCGTCGCGACTGGGGATCGGAGCGAAACGGACCACGATGTCGGCGAAGGCCCGCTGCGGTCGGATGAACTCCTCGGATTCAGGCTCTCGCTTGTCCATCTCGGCTTCGACCTGTTCCCGGTCGTAGCCGCGCTTCTTGGTGTCCCGCGCGATCTTCCACTCCCGCCGGATCTCCTCCACCGGGTCGAGGAACACGGTCACGTCGAAGCACGCGCGCGCCAGCTTGGTGGACAGCGGCAGCAGCCCCTCGACGATGAGAAACTCCTTGGGTTCCACCAACTCCGGCCGGACCAGCATGCCTGTGGAGTGGTCGTACACCGGCTTCAGGATGGGCTGCCCGGTGGCCAGCATCTGCAAGTGCTGTTCCATGATCTGTACGTAGTTGCAGTCCGGATGCAACGCCGTGAAGGGTAGGGTCTTGCGCTCTTCGCGGTCGTAGCGGTGGTAGTCATCGACGCAGATGGCGGTGATCCGGTCGTCGCCAAGAGCATCCACCAAACCCTGCGTCAGCGTTGTCTTTCCAGCCGCGCTGTCGCCGGCGATCGCGATCATCACCGGTCGCTGAGCGCCACTGGCGCGGCCCATCCGCACGATCTTGTCGGGCACCGCGCACGTCCCTTCCTCGAGCACACCGCTGGATAGCCAGCCTAGAAGTGACGGGCCGGGGAAGAACCCCGTCGCAGGGGGAAGGCCGGGGGGACCCGCTCTAACCTGTGCCAATGGCCCCACCGCTGCGGGTAGTCCTCGTCGACGACCACCCGATGGTCCTGGAGGGCCTCAAGGCCATGCTCGCCCGCCGGGCCGGCGAAATCCGGATCGTCGGGCAGGCCAGCAACAGCGACGATGCCTTCCGCGTGGTCGGGGACCTACGTCCCGACGTGGTGGTGCTCGACGTTCGACTGGGTCAGGACAGCGGGCTGGACGTCTGTCATCGACTCCTCGCCCGGGACCCCGCTTGCCGGGTGGTCTTCCTGACCGTGTACGACGACGAGCAGTACCTCTTCCAGGCCCTGCGAGCAGGCGCAGTCGGGTATCTGCTCAAGCGGGTCGACGGCCGCCAACTGGTCGAGCATCTGCAGGCGGTCCGGTCCGGTGAGATCGTCATCGACGCCGCGCTGGCCGGCCGGGCCACTGCCAGTGCCGCGCGGCTGGCGGCCGGCGAGTTCTGGCCCGGCGCCCATCTGGGTCTGACCCAACGGGAGAGCGAGGTGCTCTCCCTCATGGTTGCCGGGCACCACAATCGGGCGATTGCCGCCCGTCTCGTCGTCGGCGAGGAGACCGTCAAGAGCCACGTCAGTTCGGTCTACCGGAAACTGGAAGTCAGCGACCGCTCCGCGGCAGTGGCGACCGCGTTGCGCGAGGGGCTTTTCCATTGATGTCGGAACCGCCTCGGGCCACAGGAAGCGCGGTTACCGGCCCGGGCGAGGATCCGTACGGCCTCGTCCTGCAGAAGGCGGTGGACGCACTGGCTGCCGGTCGCGGCGCGACCGCCGATGCTGTTGTGCGGCACCTGTCCTCGGACATGTCGGTGGCTGCCGTCTGGGATTTCGACCAGGTGGCCCGAGAGTTGATCTGTCGGCACGCCAGCCTGCCCGATCTGATGGATCGTCGTATCCCGCTGGGGGTCAGTGTTGCCGGATGGGTGGCAAGTCATCGGCGACCGACGATCGTGGCCGACCGTGCTGCCGACCGGCGCGGAGATCACTATGCCGGTGATGCGCGGGTCCCGACAGCCGGAGCAGCGGTGCCGATCCCCGGCGCGGAGCAGTACACCGGCGGGGTTCTCGAGGTGTATGGAGGACATCAAGCCGCCATGACCACGGCCGGCCTGGTCGGACTCGCCCGGCTGGCCGCCGTGATCGCCGCGGGTGCCCATGACCTCCCTCCCGCGGCGGACCCCACGGGGACTTCTGGCGATTCGGTCACCGAGGTCGAGCGGCAGAACCGGCGGATGGCAGCCGAGTTGCACGACGGGGTGTCCCAGCGGCTGGCCAGCCTGTCCTTTCATCTCGCGGCCGCCAACTCCGCGCTAGCCGAGTTGTCCCCGGAACCGGACACCAGCCCGAGCAGCGATCCGGTGCGTTTCGCGGTCCGTCAGCTCACCGCGGCCAGCGAGTTGAGCCAACTGGCCGCCGATGACGTACGAGCGGCGATCAGCGGCCTGCGACCACCGGTGCTCGACGACCTCGGATTGGCCAAGGGCTTGGTGAGCCTGTGTGGCGCGTTGGGAGCCGGGGACCTGGCTGTCGAGGTCGACGTGGAGGCCGTCGAGCCGCCGTTCGTGTCCCCCGCAGCGTCCCTGGCCCTGTACCGAGTGACCCAGGAGGCACTGGGCAACGCGGTCAAACATGCCGGCGTGGCAGCCGTACGGGTTCGGCTGCACCGGCGCGGTGACCACGTCATCCTCGACGTCCGTGACGACGGGGTCGGCTATCGGCAAG
>JALZIL010000085.1 GCA_030860305.1 Actinomycetota bacterium | reverse complement strand
GTGACAAGGTGCACCCGCGGGCGGACGGCTGCCGCACGAGGTGGGCAAGATGATCGAGGCAGCCGTTGTGTCGGCGTCGAGCTAGCCTTGCGGGGACGACGACCCGAGGAGGGCCATGGCGACCGCGCACGACTTCGAGGCGACCACGATCGACGGTGAGACACAGGCGCTGTCCGACTACAAGGGCAAGGTCATGCTCGTCGTCAACACCGCGTCGAAATGCGGCTTCACTCCGCAATATGAAGGACTCGAGACGCTCTACGAGAGCTACGCCGACCGCGGCCTCGTCGTCCTGGGCTTCCCCTGCGACCAGTTCGGAAACCAGGAGCCGGGCGACGAGGAAGAGATCAAGTCGTTCTGCTCGCTCACCTATAACGTGACCTTCCCGATGTTCGCGAAGGTCGATGTCAAAGGCGAGGGCGCGCATCCGCTGTTCGCCTGGCTCAAGGACGAGACCTCGGGCCCAGTCGGCGGGGACATCAAATGGAACTTCACGAAGTTCCTGATCGACCCAGACGGCAAAGTCGTCGAGCGTTACGAGACGACGATCAAACCCGAGGCGCTCACCGCCGACGTCGAAGGCCTGCTGCCGGACTGAGTCTCATTGACCGGTGCGCGCCGCTCAGTGCTCCTCCAGCAACGCTCAGTGCTCCTCCAGCAATGCGCGCAGAAAGGTCCGGGTCCGCTGGTGCTCGGGCTGAGTGAACAACCTTTCCGGCGGAGCCTCCTCGACGATCCGACCCTGGTCGAACATCAGCACCCGGTCGGACACGTCCTTGGCGAACTTCATCTCGTGCGTGACGCAGAGCATCGTGATGTCGGTCGATGCGGCGACGTTGCGCAGGACGTTGAGCACCTCGGCCACCAGCTCCGGGTCCAGCGCGGACGTGACCTCGTCCAGACACAACACCTTTGGCTGCATCGCCAACGCCCGCGCGATCGCGACCCGCTGCTGCTGCCCGCCGGACAGCTGCGAGGGGTAGGCGTCCACCTTCTCGCGCAGTCCGACCAGATCGAGCAGCTCGATCGCCTTCGCCTCGGCCTCGCCCCGGGACATGCCCAGCACGTGCACCGGAGCCTCGGAGACGTTGCGCAGCACCCTCATGTTCGGGAACAGGTTGAACTGCTGAAAAACCATGCCGATCTTCTTGCGGACCTTCCGGATGTGCTTCTCGTCGGCCGGCACCTCATTACTCCCCCGCCGCACGTGGGTGAGGCACTCGCCGTCGACGTGGATCTTGCCCTCGTCGGCCCGCTCGATGGTCATCAGCAGCCGAAGGATCGTGGTCTTGCCCGAACCGCTGGGACCGATCAGAGTGATCCGTTCACCGGCGCCGACCTGGAAGTCGAGTTCGCGCAGGACCACGTTGTCGCCGAAACGCTTGACGACCTTGTCGAAGCGGACCATCTCCTTTGCGGCCGACGGTTGCCCAGCGACGGGCTCCACCCGTTTCTCGGTGTCGACTGCCTCGGTGTCCACTGCCTCAGTGTCCAAAGCGACGCTCCAACCTTCGTACGGTCAATGAAGCCGGCAGACTGACCAGTAGGAAGAGCACGCCCACCATGGTGAGCGGCTCCAGATACCGGAAGGTCTGATTGCCGAGACCCTTTGCCGCGGCCAGCATTTCCAGCACGGTGATGGCCGACAGCAACGGGGTCTCCTTGAACATCGCGATGACATAGTTGCCCAGCGCGGGCAGCACCCGCGGAATCGCCTGCGGCAGGACCACGCTGCGCCAGACGCGCGACGTGGGCAGATTGAGTGCGGTCGCGGCCTCCCATTGCCCCTTCGGCACCCCCTCGATCCCGGCCCGGTAGACCTCGGAGGTGTAGGTCGCGTAGTGCACCCCGAGCCCGATCACGCCGGCCAGGAACCCCGACAGGGTGATTCCGAGGCTAGGCAGGACGAAAAACAGGAAGTACAACTGAACCAGCAGCGGCGTACTCCGGATGAACTCCACGAACGCACCGGTGACAACCCGGACCACGGCGATTCCGGACCGGCGCAACAGGGCCAGGATCAAGCCGAGCAGCATCGCCACGACCGAGCCGACCAGCGTGGCCTGCACAGTGACCACCAGCCCGCGCAGCAGGACGGGCAAGATGTCCCAGGTGTAGTCCCAGTCCCAGATCACACCGGCTCCAGCCTGATCACCTCGGGCTGGGAAGGGAGCTTGCCCAGGCCGATCGAGGCGGCGGCCCGGCGCTCGAGCCACTTCATGCCCAGGGTGATCGCATAGGCCATCACGAAGTAGATGACCAGCACGACCAGGAAGACGGTCAGCGTTTCACCTGCGATGTTGCGCAGGACCTGGCCGTTGAAGGTCAGGTCGGCGATCGTGATCAGCGAGACCAGCGAGGTGCCCTTCAGCAGCTCGATCAGCAGGTTGCCGAACGGCGGCAGCATGGCTACGACGGCCTGGGGCAGAATCACTGAGCGCATCCGCCGGTAGCCGGTCATGTTGCAGGCGATCGTCGCTTCGTACTGCGCTCGAGGGATCGCCTTGATCGCACCGCGTACGACCTCCGAGCCGTACGAGCCGATGTTCAAACCGAGAGCGACGATTCCCGCGGCTAGCGGCTCGAAGCGGATACCGACCAGCGGCAGGGCATAGAAAAGCCAGAACAATTGGACCAGGGCCGAGGTGCCGCGGAAGAACTCGACGTACACGATCGAGACGCCGCGAGCCACCCGGCTTCCCGACACTCCGGCCAGGCCGCTGGCGAAGGCGCAGATCAGGCCGAGGACCGCCGCGCCCGCGGTGATCTGCAGGGTGACCCAGGCGCCTTCCAGCAGGAGTGGGAGGTAGCTCAGGATCTCCGACATCGGATCCGCCGTTACCGATCAGGCCTGGCAGAGTTCTTCGGTGGTGACCTCGGCGAGCTCGGCCTCACTGAAGCCGAACGGTTCGATGATCTCGAGCAGCTGGCCGCTTTCCTTCAGCTTGGCGAGCTCCTCGTTGAACGCCTCCACGAGTTCGGCGTCGTCCTTGTGGAAGCCGTAGCCGCCGGCTCCGGTCTGCTCCTCCCCGTCGATCACCGGTACAAACGGCTCGGTCACCTCGAACGGCGCACCCTCGCGGTTGGCCAGGATGTTGCGCAGCGAGATGCTGGTCAAGCTCACCGCGTCGACCCGGTCCGCGGCCAGCCCGTCGAAGCTGCTGGGCTGGTCGTTGAAGGTCACGATCTGCCCCGCGGGTACGCCGAGCGCTTCGGCATAGCCACCCTCGACGGCGCCGGCAAGTACACCGAGCCGGGCACCGGTGCTGATGATGTCCTCGAAGGTCAGGATTCCCATCGGGTTGCCGGCCGGGACCAAGAAGGCGGTCTTGGCCTGGTAGTCGGGATCGGAGAAGGCGATCTCGGCACAGCGTTCGGGGTTGATGAACATACCGGCCGCGATGACGTCGAAACGGCGCGCCTGCAGGCCTGGGATCAGCGATCCGAACTCGGTCAGAACACCTTGCAACT
>JALZIL010000079.1 GCA_030860305.1 Actinomycetota bacterium | reverse complement strand
CCCTGGGCATGACCACCGCGCTGGCTGCCTCCGTGGGCACCTTCATCACCGTCGGGTACGCGGCTGCGATGCCGTTCGGCTGGGCGTGGTTCCTGGGCCGAGGCGAGGGCCCGGACTACGAGGTTTCGCCGCTGCTGCAACGGATCGCCTACGCCTGGGGCCTGACCTTCCTGGTCATGGTTGGGCTGGTGATCGCGGCCGTGATCTCGTACCTGAGCCGTCGCGCTGAGTTCACCGACCGGGCCAGGGCCGCCTTCTCGTTCGGAGTCGAGCCGGACCCGCCGCTGCGACTGCCCGAGCACTGGCTCGGTCGGGTGGCCAGCGCAATGTGGCAAGCCCGACTGAAGAATTCGCTGCAGCTCGTCTTCTGGGTCTTCGCGATCTTCGGTTTGGTCCTGTCTGTCGCTGCGGGCGCGGAGTTCTTGGCTGGCAAAGTCGATCCGTTCAATCTGCCTGGACCGCTGGGGTCGCTCAGCGAGGACGTCTCCGTCGGCGGAGCCAGGGTCGTGATCACCATCGGCACCGTCGTCCTGATCGGACTGGCGGTGGGGCTGGTCTTCCTCGGCCGCGGTGCGATCCGCCAGGAGTCGTTGCGGCGGGGCGTCAACGTCGCCTGGGACGTGATGGCGTTCTGGCCGCGCGCCGTACACCCGTTCGTACCGCCGCCGTATTCCCAGCGTGCGGTTGCCGACCTGCACGACCGGATCTGCTGGCATCTGGGTACGCCGAGCGCGACCGCCGGGCGGGCCGGCACCGAGGTGCCCGACCGGCCGGCCAAGCATGTCGTCGTGGCCGCGCACAGTCAGGGCAGCCTGATCGCCCTCGCGGCGCTGCTCTGGTTGCCGGCCGACCAGCGAGATCGGGTCGGTCTGGTCACCTTCGGGTCGCAGCTCAAAGTTGCCTTCCCGCGGGCCTTTCCGGCCTACGTCAACTTCCCGGTGCTGGAGTGGCTGTTCCTGCAAGTCGGCGGCCGGTGGGTCAACCTGTATCGGGACACCGACGCCATCGCCGGCCCGGTGCTGAGCTGGGGGCACAGCCCGGATTCGATTGGCGGACAGGCGCAGTCATATCGGATCTTGCAGCGGGACATGCGGCACAACGACGAGATCCATCCACGTACCGGCCGTCGGATCTGTGGCACGGAATGGCGACTGCTCGATCCCACACCGTATGACGCGGACTTGCAGGAAGGCGCGGTCGCCGCAGTCCGGGGGCATAGCTGCTATCCCGACGACCCGGAGTGGCCGGCCGCACTGCAGGCTGTGTGGCCACCCGCGCATGCGGCTCCCGGGCCCGCGCAGGAGGTGGGGCACGGTTAGCCGGGCCTCGTCAGGTCAGGCCGAGCCCGACAAGTGCGGCGGCCGGCTGCTCGACGTGTACGAGGTGCGATGCGTCGGGCACGTGTGTGATCCGAGCGCTTGGGATGTCGGCCTGCAACCGCTGGGCGTCGACCGCAGGTACCAGCCGGTCGGCCATGCCGTAGACCGCCCAGACCGGGCACGCCACCTTGGACCAGGACATGCCATCCCGGTAGTTGAACCCGTTCCGAGCCGCCGCACGGAACGAGCGCGGCCGCATTCCGGAGACCAGATGATCAACGACGGACTCCGGTAAGTCGTTGGGGTGCGCGGCGTACGGCGCCAGCAGTGGCCTGAGCAGCCGGCGACGTGACGCCATCCGCACGGTGGCGACACCGACGCCCGCAGTGAGTGCGAGCAGATATTGCGAGCCAAAGGCCGCAGCCGCCAACCCACCGGCATAACCGCCCGACGGGTGACCGTTCATCGTCTCGACGACGGAGTAGTACGGGCCGGCCGCGAGATGCAGCGACTCGACTCGGGCGGCGTGGCGTACCGCCATGTCGGCCACCACCAGGGTTCCCATCGAGTGTCCGACCAGGCGCACGGATTCCAAGCCCGTGTCGTTTGCGACCTGCATGAGCATGTCCCCGACCTCGGTCAGGTCGAGCCGGCCGCGGCGGTTCTGCGACCGGCCGAAACCGGGCAGGTCGACGAACAGGGTTGGCCCGAGATCGACGGCTTGCCGGGCAGCCGCCTCGACAAGCGGGCTCCACGAATCCATGTCGTCGTGAACGCCGTGAACGAACACAGTCCCTCGGTCGCCGCCAATCGGCGCAGCCAGACCGCTTGTCAAGCAACGCAATCGACCGAACTCGGTCGCAACCATGTGCTCGGTCCCGCCGACGCACGCCAGCAGCGGCGTCACGTCGTACGGGCAGTACGTCTCCGTCGTCGGCACGGCCCTATCCTCGCCGCAGGGGAGCTCGCCGTGTGGGTCAGGGTGTGACCTGGGGTTGCGCATCCCGTTCGCGGGCCGTGGCGATCTGGGCGGACATCGCGGCCATGCCCTGGGCAACGAACGTCGTATCGGAGGAGCAACTCAGGATCAGTCCGCCGCGCTGCATCCAATAGATCCCCTCCTCGACCGTGGCGGCGAAGAAGCCGAATGGCACCTCGCGCTCCCGGCACCGATCGAGTACGCCCTGGATGGTCTCCTGCACCCGGTCGTTCGTACGGTCGTGCAGATAGCCCAGCGAGATCGCCAGGTCCGCGGGGCCGATCATGACTCCGCTGAGTCCGGGCACCGACAAGATGTCGTCGAGGTTCGCGATCGCCTCTGCGGTCTCCACCTGTGTGATGACCACGACACTGTCGTCGGCGTCCCTGGCGTAGGCCTCGGCGCCGCCGTGGATGCGGGCCGCGCGTCGCGGACCCCAGCTACGGATGCCGTTCGGTGGATACCGCACCGCCGCGACGGCCCGGCGAGCGTCGTCCCCGGTGTTCACCATCGGCAGGATCACCCCGTCGGCCCCGACGTCGAGGACCTGACCGATCATCGCGGCGTCGTTTCGCAGTGGCCGGACGAGGACCGACACGTCCGTCGGCTGCAGCGCAATGAGTGTGCGTTGCAGGGTCTCGATGGTGATCGCGATGTGCTGCATGTCGATCAGCGGCTGAGTCTGGGCCGCTCGCGCCAATCGTCGAAACCGTCGCAAGATCCCGGTCACTGAGATCTGCGGCTGCATGAGGCAGCCGAAACCCATCACACTGTCTATCGGATCACCGACGGCGAGGACGGTGACTGGGCGACCTGGTACGCGGACTGGTTGGTCAGGTTGTCCGAACTGCCTGACCTACTGGGCAGGCGGCCGACGCGTAGCGAGTTGACGCATCAACTGGTCGACTTGGACCGCGTGTACACCGCTGCCGCACCAGATCTGCCGTGGGAGCAGTTCTACGCCGGGCGGATCGTCGCGCAGTCAGCCTGAGCGCTACCTGACCGATCCAAGTTCGCTCAGTAACCGCCGCCGCTCCCACCGCCGGACCCGCCACCGCCGCCGTACACGACGATCAGAACAACGGCCACCGCAATGACGGCGACGACCGCGAGGACTATCCAGATCCGCTTAGCAGCCATGAACCACCTTTCAGCGCAACAGGTTAACACCGGTCCTGGTCACGCGAGGCTGAGAATCTGTGCGGCAGGCCCGGTCAGCCTCTCCCATGCCCAGAGTCGCAGCAGTTCACGATCGCTCTCGGAACGCAGATCCAATGCCTGTGCCAAGTCGAGAGACCGTCCGTTGCGGGCACGGTCACGGCAGGGCTACGGCTCCCCGTGTGCGGCAGTACGCGGTCCCACGATAACCCAAGCCCATGGGACCGTCAGTCTCCGTGCTCGAGGAGGTCCTTCACGGTGGCCAGGTTCTTCCTGCTGTCTCGTTCGAACACTCGCGCCAGGACGGGCGTGGCCAGCCCGGCTAGGCCTGACACGCGAAAGTGCACCTCGCTGATCAGCTGGGAGGTGCTGGCACCGCTGGGTTCGACCAGGTAGGAGGCTTCGCCGGTAATCTTGCCGGAGGGAATCTCGAAGGAGACGAACCGGCCGGGCTCGTACGCGGTGAAGCGGTTGCGGGACTCGATGTTCATCCCGGCGAACCGGCGTGCAAAGACATGCTCCGTGCCAACGCCGACGGGACCCGGCGTGATTCGGCGCACTTCGTGTAACCCGTCCTGCCATCGAGGGGCGTTGGTCTGATCGGCGACGAAATCAAAGACCTCTCCAGCCGGACGGCCAATGTCGATGCGCGCCTGCATGTCGATTCTCCTCATGCCGTGTCCTTCCCTATCTACCGACCGCTTGGGCGGGTTCTGCCTGGTTGCAGAGGAACCACCACTCCTCGCTAGTCTGGATGACTAGTGGACGCCACTAGTGATTCGCTGCAAGAATAGGAACCATCATGGACAACGTCAAGAGCCTTCCCCGCAAAGCACGCGCCGCCCGCACACGGGCGGCGATCATCAGGGCGGCCACCGAAGAGTTCCGGTCCAGCGGCTACCACGGCACGACAATGGCGGCGATCGCGAAGAGGGCGCGCGTGGCCGTGCAGACGGTGTACTTTGTCTTCCACACCAAACCCGCGCTGCTGACCGCCGCGTTCGACAGCGCGGTGATGGGCGAAGACGACCCCGCCGCGCCGGAAGAGACCTCCTGGTGGCAGGAAGGGACGACAACAACCGATGGCCGGAAAGCCATCGAGCTCTTCGTCACCAACGTCGCCGAGATCAGTACCCGCGCCGCCGTCCTCGACCGCGTGGCACTCGCCGCAGCGACCACCGATCCCGAGATCGTCGACCTGATCGCTCGCCACGAGTCACTGCGAACGCAGGGCTTCCGCACCTACATCGACACCCTCGCCGCACGCGGCCTGCTCCAAGATGAACTGGACCCATCCGAGGCCACTGATGTGCTCCTCACCCTCGCCGGGGCCGACGTCTTCCTCAACTTCACCGAAGGACGCGGCTGGACCCTTCAGCGATACGTCAGGTGGACAACCGAGGCTCTCTGGGGCCTGCTCCTCCGCTCGCCGGCTGGCGGGCCAATTCATCCTGGGAAAACGAGCGACGCGAGCACACCGAAATCCTGCAGGCCGTGATCGACGGCGATGCGGTCAAGGCCGGCGAACTGACCTACGCCCACATCGAGAGTGCCTGGACCCGGCTGCTGGCCGCGATCGGCTGATCTTCAGAGCACGTCGACCTCACACGTGGGGCCGGCCGCGTTGGCCAGTCGGGTGTCGGTGGTGAGCAGCGAGGTGGCCTCGGTCATCTCGGCAAGGGCAACGTAGGTCCTACGCCGGGCGTCCCCTGTCGGACGCTCTGTTTACCTGAGGGTCACGCGACATGCTGCACGGGTGGACTCAGCCGAGGAGTTGAGGTGAGCGCAGTCCCAGCTCGGCGCGCGCGCCTTGGGTGGTGGGATGCGCTGATCGTGGTGTACGCGGGATTGGCCGCGCTGTGCCGTCCGCTCACGGTGCCGGCCGCGGTTGCTGTTCTCCTGGCGGGCGCAGTGCTGCTCGCGTTAGCGGCTCGACGCCGGCCGCCACCGCCGCCACCGCCGCCGCGGCTGGTCGGCTTTCGGCTTGGCGCTGTCCCGTGGCTGGTGCTGTTGCTGCTGCTCGCCGGCTGGGAGTTGACGGCGGTGTTCTGGGGGAACGACAGCGCGCACCCCACCCTGAGTCTGCTGCTCGACCCGGTTCTGGACACCTACCCGGGACGGCTCATCGGCTACCTCGCCTGGTTGAGCGTGGGACGGTGGCTGGTGACCCGATGACTGGAGGCCTAGTGACGCCGTACGGCGTGATTCTCGTCGGCTTCGTCGGCCTGCTCGTGGCGGCGCTCTCGGAGGAGGCAAACGGGCGGGCGGGACGCACACCTTTCCGACCGCTAGCCGGTGTCCTGGAGCCCGCGCTAGCCTCGCGTGTCGGCCGGTGGGTTGGATGGCTCGCCTGGCTGTGGATCGGCTTTCACTTTCTGGCCCGCTGAACGGCTACGTGCGCGGGACGTGGCGGCGAATGCGTCCAACTGGCCGCCGTCGGCCTTGCGCGTGCCTCTCGGCCTGCCGGACTGTACGTCACTCAAGGCGCTATGTCGTCCTTCGCCAATCCGCCTGGTGGTCGGTGACGTACGTT
>JALZIL010000062.1 GCA_030860305.1 Actinomycetota bacterium | reverse complement strand
CACGGATAACCTCGCTGAGTGATCGATCTACGGGTGCTACGCGAGGAGCCTGATCTCGTCCGCGCCAGCCTGGCTGCCCGCGGCATGCCGCCGGCCTTGGCCGATGAGTTGCTAGCCGCCGACGCCGCCCGCCGAGCCGCGGTGACCAGCGCCGATCAACTGCGCTCGGAACAGAAAGCGGCCTCGAAGAAGATCGGTGCCGCGTCCAAGGAGGAGCGCCCGGCGATGCTCGCCGTCGCCCAGGACGTCGCCGCCCAGGTCAAGGCGTTGGAGGAGGAGGAGCGGCTAGCCGACGCGGCCCTGCGTACCGCGCACCTTGCCGTGCCCAACCTGGTCGAGGACGGCGTACCCCCGGGCGGTGAGGACGACAGCGTCGTACTCGAGACCATCGGCGAACTGCCGGCGTACGACTTCGAGCCACGCGACCACGTCGCGGTCGGTACGGGTTTGCGCGCTCTTGACATGGAACGGGGCGCCAAGGTGTCCGGCGCCCGGTTCTACTTCCTCACCGGCATCGGGGCTGAACTCGAGTTCGCGCTGGCCAACCTGGCGATGGCGCAGGCCCGGGAGACCGGTTTCATCCCGATCATCGCGCCGTCCCTCGTACGTCCAGAAGCCATGGAGGGCACTGGCTTTCTCGGCGCGCACGCCGACGAGGTCTATCGGCTGGCCGCCGATGACCTCTACCTGGTGGGGACCTCGGAGGTGGCGCTGGCGGCCTATCACTCTGACGAGATCCTCGACCTTTCCGGCGGCCCGATCCGGTATGCGGGGTGGTCGTCCTGTTTTCGCCGGGAGGCCGGCTCGTACGGCAAGGACACCCGCGGACTGGTGCGGGTGCACTGGTTCGACAAGGTGGAGATGTTCTCCTTCTGCACGCCGGAGCACGCTGTCGCCGAACACAAGCGGCTGCTGGGCTGGGAGCAGCAGTTCCTAGCGGCGCTGGAACTTCCGTACCAGGTCGTCGACATCGCGGCCGGTGACTTGGGGAGCAGCGCCGTACGCAAGTACGACTGCGAGGCTTGGTTCCCGTCCCAGTCGGCCTACCGCGAGTTGACCTCGACCTCGAACTGCACCACCTTCCAGGCCCGGCGGCTCAACATCCGCTACCGCGACGGGGACGGTCGACCGCAGACCGCGGCCACGCTGAACGGCACCCTGTGCGCGATCACCCGGACCATCGCCTGCCTGCTCGAGGTACATCAGCAAGCGGACGGATCGGTACGCGTACCGGAGGCGCTACGCCCGTACCTCGGTGGCCGGCAAGTCATGGAACCCGTTGGCTGAGCGCCCCAGGTTGATCGACCCGTCCATCGCACATTCTCCGGAGAATGTGCGGTCTGGTGGCGCGCAGAGGTGACTTTCTCCGGAGAAAGTCCGGTCGGGCTGCGCTCGGGGATCGACATGGCGTGGCAGCCGAAGTTGGTGGCCACCGATCTCGACGGCACGTTCCTCGATTCAGCGGCCCGGGTCAGTGTCCGCAATGCCGCGGCCCTGGCCCGGTTGCGGTCCGAGGGGATTCCGGTCGTCGGGGTGACCGGGCGCGCCCCGCGGCTGCTCCACACCGTCGAGGAGTACTTCGGCGGCGAAGGGATCGTGGTGCTGGCCCAAGGCGCTTTCGTGGGCGACCTGGCCACCGGTGAGGTGTTGCGACAGGAGACCATGCCCAGCGCGCTGGCCCTCGACATCACGGCACAGATCGAAGCCGTCACCGGGCCGCTGCTGTACGCCGGTGAATATCCAGTCGACGGCAAGCACGTCTTGTACGTCGAACCCGGCTTCGCCTGGCCGTACAACGAGGGTCTGCAGGTGGTGGTGCGAGCGGACCTGCCGGCCGACGGCCTGGCGCTCAAGTTCTACCTGTGTTCGGCTGTGCACGAACAGGACTCGTTGTTGGTCATGGCCCGTTCGGTCGTACCGCGCGAGCATGCCGAACTCACCCACGCCGGCCTCGGTTTCATCGAACTCTGCCCGCCCGGCGTCACCAAGGCCACCGGTCTGGCGGTCGCGCTGGAGCGGTACGGGGTGGACCGCAGTGACGTACTGGTCTTCGGTGACATGCCCAACGACCTGCCGATGTTCGGCTGGGCCGGCCGCGCCGTCGCGGTCGCCAACGCCCACCCGGACGTGCTGGCGGTCGCCGACGACATCACCGGGACCAACGACGAGGACGGGTTCGCGGACTATCTGGACCGCCTCCTCTGGACGGACCCGCCGTCGGCAGCTGTTCAGGTGCCCAGAATCTGACCGATAAATCGCTCCCGGGACCGCGCTTTCGGCCGGTTCGCTACACAACCTCCGCCTTGCCGGGCGCGAAAGCGGCCGTTGTGTAGCGAACCGGCGCAAGGGTTCGGGATCGTGGGCACGTGCAAGAGCTACTGAGCGCGGTACGTACGGGCTTGGCCGCCATCGGCGATCCCGAGCGGGCGGATGGGCAACAGCGGTACATGAAGTCGGCCATGCCCTATCGCGGCATCCTGATGCCAGAGGTCCAGCGGCTGTGCCGGACCGTGTACGCCGAGCACCGGCTACCGGACCGAGCCAGCTGGGAGACGGCGGTGCGTACCCTGTGGGACGAGGCCGCCTACCGCGAGGAGCGTTACGCCGCAATCGCATTGACCGGGCAGCGTTGGTACGCCGCGTACCAGGACCCGGGCACCCTCCCACTGTACGAATACCTGATCGTGTCCGGAGCCTGGTGGGACTATGTAGACGAAGTCGCGATCCGGCGAGTGGGCCCGATCCTGCGTACCGAGTCCGCGGACTCGCACCGACATTGCGCAGGTGGGCGACCGACGACGACATCTGGCGCCGGCGCACCTCGATCATCGCCCAGGTCGGCGCGAAGGGCGATACCGATCTGGACCTGCTCACCGACTGTCTGGCACCCAATCTCGGGCGTCGCGAGTTCTTCGTCGGGAAAGCCATCGGTTGGGCGCTGCGGGAGTACGCCAAGACCGACCCGGACTGGGTACGGCGTTACCTAGCCGACCATGGCGACCAGATGTCCGGCCTGTCCCGGCGT
>JALZIL010000053.1 GCA_030860305.1 Actinomycetota bacterium | reverse complement strand
TACGGCATGACCGAGACCGCCGGCGGCTGTGTGTACGACGGGATTCCGCTCGACGGCGTTTACGTCCAGGCTTCGCCGACCGGGTTGCGGATCGGCGGCGACGTGGTGGCTCTCGGCTATCACGCAGCCCCCGACGAGACCCGAGAGTCCTTTGTGGACGGTTGGTTCCAGACCCGGGATGCCGGGCAGGTCGACGACAACGGGCGAGTTTCGGTGGTCGGGCGGATCGACGACGTCATCATCAGCGGCGGAGTCAACGTGGCAGCCGGCGCCGTCGAAGAGGCTTTGCGCGGGCGACCCGACATTGCCGACGCCGCGGTTCTCGGTCGCCCGGACGCCGAATGGGGTCAAGCCGTCATCGCCCTCGTCGTGCCGACCGACGCAGCGAGCATCGGCCTCGCCGACGTCCGCGCCTACGTCACTGCACGACTCGGTACGGCGGCCGCTCCGCGAGAGGTCATCGCCGTGCCCGCTCTGCCGAGGCTGCACTCGGGCAAGCTCGACCGGGTGGCAGCCCAACTCCTCGCAGCGTCCGGTCCGACACCCGACGATGCCACGTGACCGGCCTGGCCGAGTGGGTCGTCGGAGCCCGACCGCCGACCCTTCCGGCCGCCATCGCGCCGGTCCTCGTGGGCACTGGTGCCGCCGCCGGCGTCGACGCCTTCGACCCCGGTCGAGCCCTGCTCGCCCTGCTGGTCTCCCTCGCCCTGCAGGTCGGCGTGAACTACGCCAACGACTACTCCGACGGCGTACGCGGCACCGACTCCGATCGGGTCGGCCCGACCCGGCTCGTCGCATCGCGGCTGGCGACCGCGACGGCGGTACGTACTGCC
This sequence comes from Actinomycetota bacterium, assembly GCA_030860305.1. The sequence continues at coordinate 7,516 of JALZIL010000053.1, read as the reverse complement.
GCCCTGATCTGCTTCGGTATCGCCGCTGTCGCCGGGCTGGCGCTGGCCGCGATGACCTCCTGGTGGCTGGTAGCGGTCGGTGCCGTCGCAATCGCCGCCGCATGGTTCTACACCGGAGGCGCCAAGCCGTACGGCTACCGTGCGCTCGGCGAGGTCTCGGTGTTCGTGTTCTTCGGCGTCGTGGCCGTCGTCGGAACCGCCTACGTGCAGTCCGAGCAGATCCTGCCGCAAGCGGTCGTCGCCTCGGCGCCCGTCGGACTACTGGCCTGCGCGCTGCTCGTGGTCAACAACCTTCGCGACGTCGAGAGTGACGCCCTATCGGGCAAGCACACGCTTGCAGTCGTCCTCGGCGAGCGCCGTACGAGATGGCTGTATGCCGGCGTGTTCGTGCTCAGTTTCGTCGTGGTCGCCGGATTGGCGCTGTTCTCCCGACCGTTCGCCGCTCTGGGGCTGGCCGCAGCGATCCTTGCCCTTCCGCCGGTGGGTGCGGTGCTCGGGGGGGCGCGGGGCGCGGACCTGCTCCCGGCGTTGCGCGCAACCGGGCTGACCCAGCTACTGCTGGGCGTCCTGCTCGCGATCGGGCTTGCCATCTGAGCCACCATCGGACGTGCCCTGTAGCCGGTCGCGCAGCCTCGCGCGAGCCGCACGGCGCTCGACAACGGCCGCCGCCAGGTCCTCGCGCTGCTTGCCCAACAGGAAGTAGGCGGCGGGCATCGAGAGCAACAGAGCGAACAGGATGCCGGGGAAGCTGCCCAGCTCGACTGCCCAGAGCAGGGCCAGCAGAACCGCGAAGATGGCGATCCGGCCGAGCGTGTAGACGGCAACCGCCCTAAGCATGTCGGTCTTCCCACCGGCTGGACAGGACCACCGTCGTCCGGGTACGGGCCACCCCGCGGATCCGGCTGATCGCGGCGACGACGCGCTCGAGGGCCGCGATGTCCTCGACCCGGACCCGGAGCAGGAACGCCTCTTCGCCGGCGACGTAGAAGCAATCGGTGATCTCCGGCATCCTCCGCAGCGATTCGACCAGGTCCTCGTCGGCCTCGACATCGGATTCGAAGACTCCGACGAGGGCGGTGACAGCCTCACCGACGGCCGCCCGGTCGACTGCGGCGTGGTAACCCAGGATCACTCCGCCCGCCTCGAGCTTGGACACCCGCTCGTGCACCGAGGGTGCAGACAGTCCGACCGTACGCGCGAGTTCGGCGTACGAGGCGCGGCCGTTGGCGCGCAGCAACGAGACGATCTGACGGTCCAGAGCGTTCACGGTCGCGCCTCCTGGTCGTTGTTTCTGAACTGCGACGGGTATCGTCGGTCACTCTCAGGAGGTGAGCCGGATGTATGTCCTCATTGGCATGGTGCTGATCGGTGCGCTGTTGTTCGCCCTGTGGCGGATGAGTGGCACCACCCGTTCGGCGTCAGGCGGGCGTACGGCCGGTACGGGACGACCCACCACCCCTCCCGCCCACAAGCCCAGTCGTCGCGAGCCCCTCGCGCCCGACGATAACCCCGACTTCCTCCGCGAGCTCGATCGCCGAGCCCGGCGAGAGGAAGATCCGCCGGCCTGAGCGAGGTCTCGCCGGGCATCGGCGCCCTTCGTCGTCAGTTGATCCCGGCGTAGGAGTGCAAGCCGCTGCTGACCAGGTTGACGTAGAGCAAGTTGAACAGCATGACCACCAGCCCACCCACGTTGATCCACGCCGCCGCGCTGCCCTTCCAGCCGGCAGTCGCCCGGGCATGGAGATAGGCGGCGTAGACGATCCAGGCGATGAAGGCCCAGGTCTCCTTCGGATCCCAGCCCCAGAACCGGCCCCAGGCGCTTTCGGCCCACACCGCACCGGCGATCACCGCGAAGGTGAAAACCGGGAAACCGAAGACCACCAGTCGGTGTGCGGCCCGGTCCAGTGTCTCGGCGTTCGGCAGCCGGTGCGCGACCCGAGAACTCATCCCGGCCGCCGAACCCCCTGCTTCCTCGAAGCGGGAGCGGACGAGGAACAGCCCGGAGACGATCCCGCTGGTGAGGAATGCGCCGAACCCGATACTGACCGTGGTCACGTGCACGACCAGCCAACCGGAGCGCAACGCCGCGACCAGCGGACCCGACTCCGCGTAGAGGAACAACCCGGTCAACACCATGCCGACGGTGACCGGAAGGGTGACGAAGAGCCCGATCCCGCGCAGCCGCGGCGTGCGGATCACCAGGTAGAGGAATCCGGCCACGCCGACAAAAGTCACCGCAGTGGCGAGCTCGAACATGTTGCCCAGCGGGAACCGCTGCGCCGCCAGTCCGCGGAGCAGCGCGATGGTGCCGTGCATGACCCAGCCGAGCAGGGTGATGCCGATGGCGACCATGCCGGCGCGCGCGGAGAACCCCGACCGAGTGGTCGCGTCCAGAACCTGTATCTGATTGGTCGGCTCCGCGCTCGCTCCGCTCCTCGCTCGCTGGCGCTCGCTGCGATGCTCACTCCCTCTCGCCTCCGGAGACGAGGAGGCGAAAGCCAGCTCTGCGGCGAACGCGATCGTCGCGAGGCTGTAGGCCAGGATCGTCAGCGTGAACAGCGTGTCGGCCAGGCTGGCCAGGTTCGCCGCGTCGGACATCAGTCTTCCCTTCTGTCGGGCGGGCCAGCTGCGGCCAGAGCGGTGCGGATCCTGGTGACGACACGCTCGAACTCGGCCGGCTCGGCGCTGCCACCCTGCGCCAGACCACCGATCTCCAGCACCCTATCCCCGGGTCGTACGAAGGCCCGGCGGCGGCGTACGAGCAGCGTGATCAGCAGCCCGGCCAACATCGCCAGAGCGCTGATCAGGACGGCTAGCTGGCTGGGATCCCGGCTCACCTGGAGGGCGGCGAACTCCTTGAATCCGGTGAAGGTGATGCTCGTGCCATCCGGCAGGTCCAGGGATTCCCCCGGCCGTAGGTTGGCAGCTCCCACGCGTTCGAGTTGACCCCGCCCGATCCGCCCCTGATCGAGGGTGAAGACGTTCTGCGGGATGCCGCTGTCCAGACCAACCGAACCGCTGTAGACCACTATGGCGACCGCGGGGTCCAACGGCCTGGGGTCCACCGAGGTGAGCAGACCGCCGCCCACATCCGCTGCGGTGGGCAGGAAGACTCCCTCGAGAGCCAACTGGTCTCGACCCGCGCCGAGGTCGGGCAGCTTCAGCACACCCTCGGAGAGCATCGTCGTGGAATCTGTGGGCAGGAACGGGGCCGACAAGTCGGTGAGCTCGGTCCCGTCCGGCAGCCGCACGGAGAAGATCGGGGCGAACCCACGCCCGGTGAGATACAGCCGGGTTCCGTCCACCCGCAGGGGTGAATTGATGCCGATCGTGGCCCGCTCGTCCGGGCCGCCGAGAGTGCGGTTGTACGTGATGTCCCCGGTGAAACTCGCCGGAGTGAGGTCGGGTTCGTACCGGGCCTGGAACTCCTCCAGGTCCACGCACAGCGGGCTCAGGTCGGCACCGTCGATGAGTGGCCCGGCGGAGTAGGTGTCGTACTGCTGCAAGGTGTTGCAGAATCCCTGCCCCTCCTGGACCAGCACGCTGCCCTCGTAACCCCAGAGCTTGCCGACGGCCAGGCTGATCAGCAGGGCGACCAGGGCCAGGTGGAACACGAGATTGCCGGTCTCCTTGAACAACCCCTTCTCGGCCGAGATCGCGCCGTCCTTGCGCAGCACTCGGTAGCGAGCCACCCGCAGTTCCTCCTCCGCGACGTCGAGGGCCTGCTCGGCGCCGAGGTCGGTCGGCAGATCGGCGTGTCGGGGCAGCCGGGACAACCGGCTCGGTGCCCGAGGAGGTGCGGCTCGCATCGACCGGACGTGCCCCAACGTGCGCGGAACAAGACACCCGATCAGGGACACGAAGAGCAGCAGGTAGATGGCCGCGAACCAGGGTGCGGCGAAGACGTCGAAGAGTCCGAACCGATCCAGGACCGGAGCCAACCGGGGGTTGTCGGCGAAGTACTGCGCGACAGCGGTCTGGGACAACGGTCGTTGCGGCAGCAGCGAGCCCGGTACGGCGGCCAGCGCGAGCAGGAACAGCAGCATCAGCGCCGTCGGCATGCTGGTCAGCCAGCGCCACCAGCCCCGCGCCCCCCGTACGACTCGCGCGCGCACTGGTGGTCGACCGGGTTGCGAGGCAGGGCGCGGCTCGCCCTCCCTGGCGTCCTCCACAGCGAGGTGGGGCGCGGCTGACCTCGTCGTCATAGGACCGATCCGTCCAGGCCGGCAGTGGCCAGCCAGGCACGCAGCCAGTTCATCGCCAGATCCCACGCCCCGGTGACCAGCAGCACCCCGATCAGGACCAGGAATCCGCCACCGACCTTCATCACGGTGCCGGCGTGGCGTCGAGCGAAGTCGCTGACCCGCAACGCCCGGCCGGCGCCGAGGGCGGTCAGCACGAATGGAATGCCCAGCCCCAGGCAGTAGGTGAAGCCGAGCAGGGCGCCCCGCCCGGCCGAGGCCTCGGTGAAGGCGAGCCCGTTGATCGCGCCCAGCGTCGGCCCCAGGCACGGGGTCCAACCCAGGCCGAAGACCACGCCGAGCAACGGAGCACCGGCCAGACCCGCTCGGGGCAACCGACTGAACCGCCATTGCCGGGACAGCAGCGGGATCCACCCGAGAAAGGCGAACCCGAGCAGGATCGTGACCACACCGAGCACGATCGTGATCACCCGTTGCTGCTCGAGCAGCACCCGGCCCAGACCGCCGAAGGCCGCGCCGAAGCTGGTGAAGACAACGGTGAAACCGAGAACGAACAGCAGTGCGCCGGCGACCATCCGCCCACGCGGCGGCGCCACCCGTACGGCGGTCGCCGTCGCGGCTGTGGCGCGCTGTGCCCCCGTCGTCGTGGCGGTTTGCGTGGAAACCGCCGGAGAGTCCCCCGTCGTCGTGTCCTCGTCGGCCTTGCCGGGTCGCCGCGTGCCGGCCAGGCCGGCGACGTAGGACAGGTATCCGGGTACGAGCGGCAGCACGCACGGGGAGAAAAAACTGATCGCGCCGGCGAGCAGGCTCACCGCCATGGCCACCAGCAGCGGGCCGTCGGTCACGGTGTCCTGGAACGTCTCTCCGACATCGGCCACCCGTACGGAGACCTCGCCAGTCACGGCGAGCAGTGCGCCGGCCACGATCATCCCTGCGCCACCAAGGTGTCCAGGACCCGGATCAGCTCCTCCGCCTCGACCACCGAGACGTAGACCGCGGCCACCCGCCCGTCGCGGTCCAGGATGATCGTGGACGGGATGGCGTTGGCCGGGTAGTCGCGGAAGGCCAACGCGACCTCACCCCGCGGGTCGAAGACCGACGGGAACGTCACGCCCTTGTCCTCCAAAAAGGCCTGGGCAAGCTGCCGATCGTCCTTCACGTTGACCCCGAGGAAGCTGACGTCCTCCGCCGAGACCTCGTCATAGACCCGTTGGAACTCAGGGGTCTCCAGCCGGCAGGGTGCGCACCACGAGCCCCAGAAGTTGATCACCACGATGTCGCCGGACAGCGAGGACGACTCGAAGTCCGATCCGTCGAGCAGGACGCCGGAAAAGGCCGGGGCCGAAGCCCGGTCACTCTCGTCGATGACGTCGCCGTCCGGGGTCCCGGCCACGAACCGGAACTCTCCTCCGTTGCTGACGTCGACGGCATCCGAACCCGTCGTGCAGCCGGCCAGCAGCATCACCACCAGGGTCAGCAACGCTTTGCGCACGTCAGGCCCCGGGCACGGCGTCGGGATCGGTTGCGCCGGCCGGTTCGGAGTAGGAGATTCCGGCGTAGGTCGCATCGTCAAAGCTGATCGAGGTCAGACTGGCCAGCCCGCACTCGCGCCTGCGCGGGTCGTGCCAGAGCGGCCGTCCCTCGAGGTAACGCCGCAGAGTCCAGATCGCCAGCTGATGGCTGACACACAGCGCCTGATGTCCCGCTGCGGCGGTCCGAGCGTCCTGGACCGCGGCAAGCATCCGCGCGGCGATGTCGGCATACGGCTCGCCCCAGGACGGCCGGAACGGGTTACGCAGGTGCCTCCAGTTGGCGGGCCGCTTCAACGCCCCGTCACCGACTCCGAAGCGGGTTCCCTCGAAGACGTTGGTCGGCTCGATCAGCCGCTCGTCGGTATGGATGCGCAGCCCGAGTCGCTCCGCGATCGGTGCGGCGGTCTCCTGGGCGCGTTGCAGCGGGCTGGAGACCAGATGGGTGATGTCGAAGTCGGCGACGTGGTCGGCAATGGTCGCGGCCATGGAGTCGCCGCTCTCGGACAGGCCGAAGCCGGTGATCCGACCGTACAGAACGCCCTCGGGGTTGAGCACCTCGCCGTGCCGTAGGACATGAACAACGGTGCGAGTCATGCGCTTTGCGCCGTGACGGGAGCCGCTGCAGCCGCCGCGTGAGGCAGCGCGTCCAGAATCTGGTTCACCGCGGCATCATCCAAGGCACCGGAGACGAACCATGCTTCGAAGGCCGACGGCGGTAGATAGACCCCGCGAGCCAGCATCTCGTGGAAGAACGCCGCGTAGGCCGCCGTGTCCTGCGCCCGGGCATCGTCGTAGTTGCGCACCGCCCGGCCGTGATCGGCGAAGAAGACCGAGAACAGGTTCCCGGCGGCATTGAGCCGGTGCCCCACCCCGGCCTGGAACAACGCCGCCTGCGCAGCACCTCGGATCGTGGTCGACAGCTCGTCCAGCCGCCGGTAGAGCGCCTCGTCGCACAGCCGGAGCGTGGTCAGGCCGGCGGCGACCGAGACCGGGTTCCCGGACAGCGTCCCGGCCTGGTAGACCGGACCGATCGGGGCGAGGGCGGCCATGACGTCGCGGCGACCGCCGAAGGCCGCCGCCGGCATTCCGCCGCCCATGACCTTCCCGAAGGTGAACAGGTCGGCAGCTACTGGGTCCAGGCCGAACCAGCCAGAGGCCGAAACCCGGAAGCCGGTCAGCACCTCGTCGCTGATCAGCAGCGCACCATAGGCCGAGCAGAGCCGGCGCAGCGCGAGATTGAACCCGGGATCGGGCGGCACCACTCCCATGTTGGCCGGGGCGGCCTCGGTGATCACCGCGGCGATGTCGGGTCCACGCCCAGCGAAAACCGCTTCCAGCACCGGAACGTCGTTGTAGGGCACCACGATCGTGTCCGCTGCCTGGGCCGGCGTCACGCCGGCGGAGTCCGGCAGCCCGTGCGTCGCCACCCCGGAGCCGGCCGCCGCTAGCAAGGCATCGACGTGACCGTGGTAGCAGCCCGCGAACTTCACCACCAGCGGACGCTTGGTCACCCCGCGTGCCAGCCGTACGGCGCTCATCGTGGCTTCGGTGCCGGAACTGACCAGGCGGACCTGTTCCATCGGCTCGACCCGGGCGATGATCTCCTCGGCCAGCTCGACCTCGCCCTCGGTCGGAGCGCCGAAGGACAGGCCACGGCCGGCGGCCGCACGCACCGCGTCGACCACCTCGGGATGGGCGTGCCCCAGGATCGCCGGGCCCCACGAGCAGACCAGGTCGACGTAGCTGCGCCCGTCGACATCAGTGAGCCGGCACCCCTTGGCG
>JALZIL010000035.1 GCA_030860305.1 Actinomycetota bacterium | reverse complement strand
CGGGCGGTGTTCCTGCGCGAGTTGCTCAACGGCTTGGTCAGACAGGTCGCTCGAGCCCTGGATCAGGAGGTCCTGGACGCCGCATCGCGCGAGGACCTGGTCAGCGAGCTTCGCGAGCACGATCGCGTCGTCGCAGCACTCGATACGTGCTGGCCGGTGCTTGCTCCGGAGTACGTCCTACGGTCCCTGCTCACCGACCCGCAGGTACGGGCCCACGCCGCCGGGCGCCTCGCCCCGGCCGAACAGCAGCTGCTGTCCCGTCCGGCTCAGCACGGCTGGACAGCCGCGGACATGCCGCTGTTGGACGAGCTGGCCGACCGGCTGGGCTCGATCACGCCGGCCGATCCGGCCGCGCTCGCCCGGCGCTCGGCGGAGGAGGCCGAGGAGGGGTACGCCGCCGCGATGCTGGACGAGCTCGACCTGATCGTGCCGGTCGATGCCTCTATGGTGGCCGCCCGATACCGGGGCACCCCGACCCGGCAGACCACGGCTGAGCGGGCCGGCAGCGATCAGACCTGGGCCTACGGGCACGTCATCGTCGACGAGGCGCAGGAGTTGTCACCGATGGCCTGGCGGATGCTGGCCCGGCGCTGCCCGAGCCGGTCGATGACCGTTGTCGGCGACCTGGCTCAGGCCAGCGGGCCGTCCAGCCTGCGGACCTGGGCCCAGGCGCTCGACCCGTACGCGGGGGGGCACTGGCGCCGGGTCGAACTCACCGTCAACTATCGGACGCCGACCGAGATCATGGCCGTCGCCGCGGACGCGCTGCGGGCCGCCGATCCCCAGGCCCGGGCGCCCGAGGCGATCCGTTCTGTGGGGGAGCAGCCGCTCGCCGTGCCAGTGCGGCCCGCCGACCTGGCCACCGAAGTCGCCCGGTTGGCGGCCGAACAGGCCGCCGCCTTCGCCGCGGGGGGATCGGGCGGCACCGTCGGCATCATCGTTCCGGCCGCCCACCTCCCCGACGTGGCGGCGGCGGTCAGTGCGGCGCTGCCTGGAGCGTCCACGTCCGGCCGGGCCAGCCTGGACACCCCCGCCGTGGTGCTGACCGCGCGGATGACGAAGGGACTGGAGTTCGACGCCGTGATCGTGGTCGAACCGGCCGCGATCGTGGCCGAGCGGGATCGCGGCCAGCATGACCTCTACGTCGCCCTGTCCCGAGCCACCCAGCGGTTGGTCGTGGTGCATGCCGACCCACTACCGGAGGGCATGAGCCGCCTGGCCGCCCCCAGCTAGGCCTCCCGAAGTTGATCATCGGAACTATGGGGATTATTCGACGTTCGAAGCCGATAAACCCCGTCAGTTCCGATGATCAACTTCTCCCGGCGGTCGCGCGCTGCTACTTACGCAGGATGAGCTCGTCCATCGCGACCTCGATATGCGCTCCCTGGGCAGCCAGCAGGTCAGCTCCGTGATTCGTCCCGACGCAGACGCTGGTCGGGAAGTCGACACCGTGCGCCACGACCACTCCGGTGAAGTGCACGGTGTCGCCCGCCCGCACCGCGTACGGCGACTCACCGCGGCCGATCAACTGAACCCAGACCCGGTCAGCGTCACTGACACCGACCCAGAACCCTTCATCGGCCGGAACCGACCACACGGGAACACCGGCTCCGACCGATGGCTGTCCCACGTACTCCGCGAGGCTGCCGCCAGCCGCTGCCGCTTCGTTCAGGGGCAGCAGGGAGGTGCCCCCGGCGGTGAGGATCCAGTCGGATCCGGGGGTAACCGGCGGCGCCTGCGTCGAGGTCGAAGCCGGCGCCTTCGAGGCGGTCCCGAGATTCGAGGCGGTCCCAAGACCAGCCAGCTCGGCGACCGTGACCTCGTCGGGGCTCGAGGCATCTGTACAACGATGCAGTCCGAACATCACAAGGACGAGGACAACCCCCGCCACAAGCGCCCTCAGGTCGCCGTCGTACCCGTACGCGGTGTGCTTCCGGCTGCTGCTGATCGGCTCGTGCCGGCCCCGGATGGTCGCGGGCATCAGAACCCGAGGTGCGCAGGGAACGGAGATCGGGCCGGGCACGGGGCCATGGCGGGTCTCCACTCCGAACCCCGCCCCGCGCGGTGCACCCACCCCGGCAGCGTTGATGCCACTGATACGCGGGCGACAACGAGGTTCTGCTCAATCTTGTGATCAGGGTAGCCAAGCGGTTTTCGAAACAGCAACCTCTAGCGTCTCAGGAATCACATCCGTCACACTGGCTCGGGCGGTTACGGTGACCGCCAACCAGTTTGTTGCCCGCCCCTTCGCCGCAGCGCTGATGCGGCGTCAAGCGTCAGGCGCAACGATGGTCTTGACCCGAAGTTCGTCGTCCTCGATCTTGTCGTGGGCCACGCCGTTCTCGTCGATCCAGGTATAGGCGATCAGGTCTCGTACGCCGGTCGATCGGTATCCGAGCCGGCGGTAGAGCCTTGCCGCACCCGGGTTGTCCGCAGCGACGCCGAGGCAAGCGTGCGTGTGGCCGTGTGACCGGATCAGCGTCTCGGCCGCGCCGATCAGAGCAGCACCGACTCCGCCACCGCGCTCCCCGGGTCGAACCTGGAGGTGATGGATTTCGACGCATTCGGGGTAGGCCGACCGGGCGTTGGCACCGACGCAGCCAGCCCAGTTCACTCTGGCCGACCCGAGCGGCAGCGTGCCGCGCCAGGCCACGAGGTAGCTCGCGGACCCACGCTGCTGGGCGGCGAAGTGCGCACCGTGGACATCGCTACCCGGGGTCGGCCACTGCGCGCGCAGCCGGTCGAGGTCCTCCGTCGCGCACACCCGGATTTCCATCGCGCAGAGCCTGACAGATCACGGCCCGCCGTCCGAAATCGCCCTTATGCGCACAACCGTCACCAACCCGGCCCGGAAATCGCCCTTATGCGCACAACGGTCACCAACCCGACCCGGAAATCGCCCTTATGCGCACAACGGTGCGGGGAATGAGCGGTCCGTACACTTTGCTGGGTGTCCGGCACCAGGCTCGATCCGTACTCCGACCGCTACGCCGCCCGTACCCACGGCATGACCGCGTCGGAGATCCGAGCCCTGTTCGCTGTCGTCAGCCGACCGGAGGTCGTGTCCCTCGCCGGCGGGATGCCCGCGGTCACCGCGCTGCCGCTGGATGCCGTCGGCTCGATGATCGGTGACCTGGTCAGCGGGCACGGCGCGGCCACCCTGCAATACGGCTCCGGACAGGGTGACCCGCGGTTGCGCGAACGGATCTGCGACGTGATGGCCCTGGAGGGGATCGGGGACGGCGATGACCCCGCGGCCTCCCCGGACAATGTCGTGGTCACCGTCGGTTCGCAGCAGGGTCTGGATCTGGTTACCCGGGTGTTCTGCGACCCAGGTGACATCGTGCTGGCCGAAGCCCCGTCCTACGTCGGCGCGCTCGGCGTCTTTCAGGCCTCGCAGGCCGAGGTACGCCACGTCGACATGGACGCCGACGGACTGATCCCGGACGCGCTGCGCGAAGCCCTGGTGGCCCTGCACGCGCAGGGGCGGCGGGCGAAGTTCCTCTACACGGTGCCGAACTTCCACAACCCGGCCGGCGTCACGTTGCCGGTCGGGCGGCGGGAGCAGATCCTGGCCCTTGCCGAAGAGTTCGACCTGCTCATCGTCGAGGACAACCCGTACGGCCTGCTCGGCTTCGACCGAGACCC
>JALZIL010000033.1 GCA_030860305.1 Actinomycetota bacterium | reverse complement strand
TCACCCGCGGCGTTGATGTGGTCGTTGTGCCCGTGCGTGAGCAGGATGGCTCGGACGTCGCGGCCGCCGATCGCCTTGAGGATCGGCCTCGCGTCGTGGGCTGCGTCGATCACCAGGACCTCGTGCTCGTCACCGATCAACCACACGTTGTTCTCGACGTCGAAGTCCTCCCCGTCGAGGCTGAACACGCCGGCCGTGACGATGCGTTCGATCGTGGCAGCCACTTGGCTGTCCGCCGGCTTCACAGAACTCACGTCAGAACACAACGACGGAACGCAGGACCCCGCCGTGGTGCATTTTGTCGAAGGCGGCCTCGACATCGTCCAGGCCGATCGTCTCGGACACAAAGGCGTCCAGATCCAGCCGCCCCTGCAGGTAGAGGTCGATCAGCATGGGGAAGTCCCGGCTTGGCAAGCAGTCGCCGTACCAACTCGACTTCAACGCTCCGCCACGTCCGAAGACCTCGATCATCGGCAGTTCCAGTTTCGCGCTGGGGTTCGGTACGCCGACAAGGACGACTGTCCCGGCCAGGTCCCTTGCTTCAAAGGCCTGCCGATAGACGTCTGGGTGGCCGACGGCATCGATGGCCACGTCGACACCGAACCCGTCCGTCAAGTCCCGGATAGCCTGTACCGCATCGGTGCTCGTCGAGTTGATGGTGTGCGTCGCCCCCATACCGCGGGCCCAGTCGAGCTTCTGATCGTCGATGTCCACCGCGATGATCGTTCGGGCCCCGGCCAGTCGGGAGCCGGCGATCGCGGCATCCCCGACACCACCGCAGCCGAAGACGGCAACGGTGTCGCCGCGGCTGACGTTGCCGGTGTTGATGGCTGCACCCAGGCCGGCCATTACGCCGCAGCCGAGCAGACCGGCGGCTGTTGCCGGTGCCGCGGCGTCGACCTTCGTGCACTGTCCACTGTGGACTAGCGTTTTCTCCGCGAACGCGCCGATGCCGAGCGCCGGGGACAGTTCGGTGCCGTCCGGCAGGGTCATCTTCTGCGTGGCGTTGTGGGTGTTGAAGCAGTACCAAGGCCGGCCCCGGAGGCAGGCGCGGCACTGACCGCAGACCGCGCGCCAGTTGAGGATGACGTAGTCACCCGGCGCGACATCGGTGACACCGGCGCCGACCGCGGCCACGGTGCCGGCCGCTTCATGGCCGAGCAGGAACGGGAAGTCGTCATTGATCCCGCCTTCGCGGTAGTGCAGATCGGTGTGGCAGACCCCGCAGGCCTGGACGTCGACCAGCGCCTCTCCGGGTCCAGGGTCGGGCACCAGAACCGTCTCCACGGTGACCGAGTCGCCCTTCGCACGGGCAACGACACCACGTACCTCATGAACCATGTCGGAAACCCTAAGCTGCCGACCCCCCGGCTCAATGACCGGGGATGTCGCTTGCGCCGCAGTGGGGTGTGACTGGCCTGCGCCGTGATCATGAGCGCATGAGGTGCAGTGCGGGTGCACCTGAGCCGCTCACGATCACGGTTTTCGACACGTCGGGGTTTCAGCGAGGTGCAATCGTCCCGAACAGGCGCGGGAGTGTGTCGGTCCACGCGGTACGGAGCTCGGCCAGCGCGATCGAGGTGACGCCCTCGATCGCCAGCTGGTCTCCGCCGGCCGTGCCCAACCTGGTCATCGGGACCCCGGCTTGGGCGCACGCCACCTCGAGAGCGGCCAGCCCGCCCGAGAGGCCGGCCACGAGCACCCGTCCGGTGGACTCACTGAAGAGGGCGACGAACGGGTCACCTGGAAGGCGGATCTGCGCTCCCATGCCGTACCGAAGGACCGACTCGGTCAGCGTTGCCGCGAGTCCACCGTCGGAGACGTCGTGCGCTGCGGTCAGCCACTGGTGTGCGGCGGCCTGAGCCAGGACGCCGGCCAGCCGGGCTTCCGCGGGCAGATCCACGGCCGGGGGACGCCCGCCGAGATGACCGTGGACGATTCCGGCCCACTGCGAGCCACCGAACTCCGAGCGCGTCTCCCCCAACAGCGCGATCTGCTCGCCGGCCACTTGGCCCAGCCCATGTCGGAACCGGAGGCGTACGTCGTCGAGAACGCCGAGAACGCCGATCACCGGAGTCGGATGGATGGCGACCTCACCGGTCTGGTTGTAGAAGCTGACGTTGCCGCCGGTGACCGGGAGACCGAGTTCCCGGCAGGCGTCGGCGATTCCCCGGATGGACTCGGAGAACTGCCACATCACACCGGGTTCCTCCGGGCTGCCGAAGTTCAGGCAGTCGGTGATCGCGATCGGGGTGGCGCCGGTGACAGCG
>JALZIL010000012.1 GCA_030860305.1 Actinomycetota bacterium | reverse complement strand
CGGCGCAACCCTCGTGCACTGCGCCGCCGGCAAGGACCGGACCGGGACCGTGATCGCTCTTGCGCTGCTGGTTGCCGGCGTACGGCGCGAAGGCGTGGTCGCCGACTACGCGCGCAGCGGGGAAGTGATCGACAAGATCATGGCCCGGCTGGCCTCGACTCAGACCTATGCCGCAGACGTTTCCGACGCCGAGGGAAACCCAGTCACCGACGTCACCATGGATCCAGTGACCTGGGCAGCGATTGCCAACCGGCAGCGGCCCCGCGCCGAGACCATGTGGCGGTTGCTGGAGATCCTCGACGAGCGCGCTGGCGGTCCACTTCGGTGGCTGACCGAGGCGGGTCTGACCGAGGCCGAGCAGAACGCCATCCGGACTCACCTGCTCGGCTGACCGGTCCGGCCCCGGGGCGAGTGGGTTGCTCCACCGGGCGTCCTAGAGTTGACCGGGTGCGCAATCCTGACGTCGAGCGGGTGCTCGCTTCGGCGAGCGACGAGGTACGTGACCTGGCCGGGCGTACCCGAGCGCTCGTCCTGGACGTACTCCCGGCTGGGATCATCGAGATCGTCGACGGCACGGACATCGGCTACGGATGGACGGGCGGGTACAAGGGTCTGATCTGCGTGATCGGCGTGCACGCCCGTTGGGTAAATCTCGGCCTGGCCGACGGCGCCGCGCTACCCGACCCCAACGAGTTGATGCAGGGCCGCGGGAAGCGGCATCGCTTCGTACGGATCGGCAGCGCCGCAGACCTCGACCGAGCGGGGCTGCGCGACTTGCTCGAGGCCTCCAGCGCGGCTCACCCGCGTCCCGGGGGCTGAGTCAGGACCGTCGAGCGCTGAGAGCAAACGACCCCGGTCCCTGGTGGGATCGGGGTCGGGCTCGTTGGCCGTCGTAGGTCAAAGGCCGGGGTGGCGCGGGGTCAGCGGTTGATGCTGATCCCTTCGCGGTTGGCCAGCGTCAGAAGTTCGTCACGCATGGCCGGACCGGGGGCGCGCATCAGGGCGGCCTCGATGGCACGGCGGGTGCGAGCGGCCTTGCGGTGCTTGCGCCAGTTGTTCAGGCTGTTCATTGCTTTCACATCTCCTTAGGTGGTCGTACACCTAAGTAAACGCTTGCATCGTCAGCTTGTTCCTATGTAACGGTGGTGACCTGTAGCACTATCCGACGATCCATCGGCCAAGCACGCGCCGTAGGTGTCGTTTCGTACGGTCAGCGGACACCAGACATTGCCCACCGGTCAGTACGCCAGGTCCACCGGTCAGCACGCCAGGGCAAGCCCGGGATCGTGCAGCAAGGCGGCCAGATCGGCCAGGAACCGGGATCCCAGTTCCCCGTCCACGACGCGGTGGTCGAAGGACAGCCCGAGCGTGGTGACCTGACGAACCTTGACCTTTCCCTTGTGCACCCACGGCCTTGCGGCGATCGTCCCTACGGCCAGGATCGCCGACTCACCAGGGTTCAGGATCGGCGTACCGGTGTCCACGCCGAACACCCCGACGTTGGTGACCGTGATCGTGCCACCGGACATGTCGGCCGGTGACGTACGCCCCGACCGGGCCGTCTCGGTGAGGTCGGCCAGCGCGCCCGCCAACTCGGTCATCGACAGCGCGCCGGCGTCCTTGATGTTGGGCACGATCAGGCCGCGCGGAGTAGCGGCGGCGATGCCCAGGTTCACGTACTCCTTGACCACGATCTCCTGCGCGGCCTCGTCCCACGACGAGTTGAGCATCGGGTGCTTGCGCACAGCCAGCAGCAGAGCCTGGGCCACGAACAGCAACGGCGAGGTCCTGATCTCCCGGAACTCCGGGCGGGCGGCCAGCCGTCCGCGCAGCGCCATCATCCGGGTCACGTCGACGGTCACCCATTCGGTGACATGCGGTGCGGTGAAGGCACTGCTCACCATCGCGGCGGCCGTGTGCTTACGGACCCCCTTGATCGGAATCCGCTGTTCGCGAGTGGCCGGGTCGAAATCCGGCCGTGCAGTCAAGCTCAGGGCGCTGCCGTACGCCGACGATCCCGCCGACGAAGACTGAGTGACCGCCTCGCCTGGGTGCTGCACCGCTTCATCCATGAGCTCCTGGCTGCTGAACCCACCGTCGGAGTGCGCATCGATGTCGGCCCGGGTCACCGAACCTTCCGGACCTGAACCGGCCACCGTGGCGATGTCGATCCCAAGGGACTTGGCGTACTTGCGGACCGGTGGCTTCGCCTTCGCCCGCCCGCCTTTTGTGCCGCGGGACTCCACGGTCACCGATGAGGCAGCCTCCTCGGGATCACCGGCGGCATGCGCCTCGGCGGCGCGGCCCATCTCGATGCCACCATGGCGCACCGGCTTGGAGTCCACGTCCGGTGCCGTGGCCAACAGCGGAGCAGAGCCCTCCTGCGGCTGCGGGCCCGGAACCTGTGCAGCGGTTCTCGGCGAGGTCCGGCGGGGGCGCCGCTTGGCCACTGTCGTGCGGGGGCCGTAGCCGACGAGGACGGCGGTACGCCCGCCTGGCGCGGGACCGCCGATCAGACCGGGTTCGACGGGCTCGTCCTCGCCGGCGACATGAACCTCGGCCAGGGTCTCCTCCGACGGTGGGAGACCGCCCGGTCCGGCGTCACCGCTCGCAGAGTCGACAGCGGCACGTGGCTGTGGCGTCGTGGCGCCTGCGCTCCCCGGTTCGGTCTCGATCGTGATGATCGGAACGCCGACGTCCACAGTGGACCCTGGTTCGTACAACAGCTCCGTCACCACACCGGCGTACGGGCACGGCAACTCGACGGCGGCCTTGGCGGTCTCGACCTCGACGATCGGCTGGTTGACCACGACCGTGTCCCCGGTGGCGACCAGCCACTGGAGGATCTCGCCCTCGGTCAGGCCTTCGCCCACATCGGGAAGTCTGAACTGCTTGAGCGCCATCGGTGATCCTTTCTGCAAAGCCGTCGATCGATCTGATCTGTCGGGCCTGATGCCGGTGTCGGCTGACCGGGATCGCCGGGCGGACACCTGAGCCGGGGTAACTATCCTGGCACGATGCTGATGTCGATCCTCAAAGGAGCCGCCGCCGGTGCCGCTGGCACGACGGCGCTCAATGCCACCACCTACTTGGACATGACGGTTCGGGCCCGCCCGACGAGCAGCACTCCCGAGGACACCGTCGAGAAGCTGGCTGAGATCAGCCACATCGACATCCCTGGCCAGGGCGAGGAGCGGGACAACCGTGTTGCCGGGCTGGGCCCGTTGAGCGGAATCGCCACCGGCGTGGGCGTCGGCGCCCTGCTCGGACTTACCCGGGCGATCGGGTGGCGCCCGCCGGTGGCCCTCGGCGCCGTTGCGGCGACCGTTCTCGCGCTCGTGGGCGCCAACGGTCCGATGGCTGCGCTCGGCATCAGCGATCCGCGCACCTGGTCGCCGCAGGACTGGGCCGCCGACGTCGTGCCGCACCTTGCCTATGGCCTGGTCACGGCTGCAACCCTGGACGGCCTCGACTCCTAACTGGCGGTTTCCGTGGAAACCGCCACGCATTGGGGCGGTGAACCCTGGCGGTTATGACGGAAACCGCCAGGGGACGGCGCGCAACCCTTGGCGGTTTCCGTGGAAACCGCCAAGGGGATGGGCGGGCGGAGCCTCAGTAAGCCAGCGAGCGGTCGACTGCTTCGAGCACCCGGTCCAGATCGGGCAGGTAATCCTCTTCCAGCTTGCTCGGTGGGTACGGGGTGTCGTACCCGCCGACCCGCAGGACCGGGGCCTCGAGGTCGTAGAAGCAGGCTTCGGTGATCCGCGCGGAGAGTTCCGAGCCCAGCCCCAGGTTGGACGGCGCTTCGTGGACGACGACACAGCGGCCGGTACGCCGTACGGACTCCAGCACCGGACCCATGTCCAGCGGCGAGATCGTGCGCAGGTCGAGGACCTCGGCGCTGATCCCCTCCTCCTCGGCGGCCGAGGCTGCCTGCAGCGCAGTCTTGACCATCGGCCCGTAGGCCAACAGCGTCACCTGGCTGCCGTCGCGGATCAACCGGGACTCGAACAACGGCTCCGGAGTTGCGTCGGTGTCGAGTTCGGCCTTCTCCCAGTAACGCCGCTTCGGCTCGAAGAAGACGATCGGGTCCGGGTGGGCGATGGCCTGCTGGATCATCCAGTACGCATCGACCGGGTTGGAGCAGGCGACCACCTTGAGCCCCGCGGTGTGCGCGAAGTACGCCTCGGGCGACTCGCTGTGGTGCTCGACCGCACCGATCCCGCCACCGAACGGGATCCGGATCACGATCGACATCGGCAGCCGGCCGCGGGAGCGGGCATGCAGCTTGGCGACCTGACAGACGATCTGGTCGTACGCGGGGTAGACGAAGCCGTCGAACTGGATCTCCACGACCGGCCGGAAGCCGCGCATCGCCAAACCCACTGCGGTACCCAGGATTCCGGATTCGGCCAGCGGCGTGTCGATGACCCGGTCCTC
>JALZIL010000429.1 GCA_030860305.1 Actinomycetota bacterium | reverse complement strand
CGGTCAACTTGTAGACGACCTTGCCGCGCTTGCCGGTGAACGCCGAGGCGTCGGCGGGCAGCAGCCTGCTGGCCGCGACCGTGTCGTCGACGGCGATCAGACCGGACGCCTTCATCCGCCGCAGCGCCGGGTAGAGCGAGCCGTAAGAGAAGGCTCGCAGCCCGCCGCACACAGTGGACAGCTCCTTGCGCAGTTCGTAGCCGTGCATCGGCCGGTCGTGGAGCAGACCGAGGATCGCGAACTCGAGCATCCCGATCCCCTCCTGTCCCTAGCCCTGGCGGTTTGCGTGGAAACCGCCACGGTTCTGTACGGCGATGTATCGAGACGATATATCAGGTCGCCGGTCTAGGCGAACAACGGGTCACCAGAAGGCAAACCGCAGATGCTCGGCCGCGGCGTCCCGAACGCTGATCCGGCGGCTACGCTGGTCAGGTGCTCAGCCGAGGCTCGGTCGTGGACTACGCGCTGCAACGCCGCGCGCTCCTGGCTGACGTCCACGCCGGCCGGGTCGGCCTGATCCAGGCCTGTGATGCCAGCCCGTACCTGTTGCGCGCGGCTAAGTACCACGGGGAACCGACCCAGACCAGCTGTCCGATCTGCCGCAAGGAATTCCTGACCCGGGTGCACTACATCTACGGCGAGCGGCTGGGCACCCTGTCCGGTCAGGCCAAGACCGAGCGCGAACTGATGGTGATGGCCGGCCGGGCGTCGGAGTTCAGCGTGTACGAGGTCGAGGTCTGCCGCAGCTGCTCATGGAATCACCTGATCGCCTCCTACGTCCTGGGCGCCGATCGCTCGGATGCCAGCGGCAAGCCCACCGGCCGAGCTGCCCGTAACTGAATGCGCCTCACGGGGACTCTCGGGTCGGCGACGTACCCTGACCCGCGTGTCCCACTCTGACAACCGAACCCGACCGGTGCCTGCGCTCCGCCAGTCCGGGACCGGTGGAGCCGCGCCCGCTCCGGACCGTGCGCCGGGCCAGGTAAGGGCCACGGCAGGCGGCTCCATGGCAAGCGACCCACAGGCAAGCATGCGCCGTAGCCGGCGCCGCGGCGCCCGTCAGTCGCGGACGAAGAAGGAGCGGTTCAAGCGCCGACTCGGGATCGCCGCTGGAACGCTGGCCGTGCTGTCGCTGTTGTTCGGGGCGTTCGTCGTGGTCGTGTACGCGAATACCGCCGTACCGACCCCCGACCAGATCCGGACCAATCAGACCTCGGTCGTCTACTACTCCGACGGGACCAGCGTCCTGGCCCGGGTCGGGGAGGAAAACCGTACCGACGTCGACCTGGACGTCGTACCCGAACACGTACGCAATGCCGTACTGGCAGCGGAGAACCGCGGCTTCTACTCCGACCCCGGAATCTCGTTCACCGGCATCATGCGCGCCGTCTGGAACAACCTGACCGGCGGGGACACCCAAGGCGGTTCGACGATCACCCAGCAGTACGTGAAAATCGCCTTCCTGACCTCCGACCAGACCTTGTCCCGAAAGTTCCAGGAGTTGTTCCTGGCGATCAAGCTGGACAACGAGTTCTCCAAGAACCAGATCCTGGAGTACTACCTCAACACGATCTACTACGGCCGGGGCGCGCATGGGATCCAGGCGGCCGCCGAGACGTACTTCGGCAAGAATGTCGCCGACCTGACCGTGGCCGAGGGTGCGGTGCTGGCCTCGAGTATCCGCAGCCCGGCGCTGTACGACCCGACCAACCATCCCGAGGCGGCCGCCGAGCGCTTCGAGTACGTCTTGGACGGGATGGTCGAGGAGGGCTGGCTGGCTGACCGCGACCGCGGGGCGCAGGCCTATCCGGCCGTGCTGCCGATCGGCCCGTCGGCGGTCAACCAGGCCAACGGCCCCGAAGGCTTGGTCCTCAATCAGGTCCGGGAAGAGCTGGCCGCCATCGGGTTCGACGAGTCGCGGCTCTATCGCGACGGCCTGCGAGTGACCACGACCGTGAACCCCGGCGCGCAGCAGGCCGCGATCCAGTCGGTGAACGACATCATGGCCGGGCAGCCGGCCAACCTGCGCCCGGCGCTGGTCTCGGTCGACCCGGCCACCGGCGCAGTGATCGCCTACTACGGCGGCTCGGTGGGGACCGGCTTCGACTACGCGCAGACCTACCGCCAGCCGGGGTCCTCGTTCAAGCCGTTCGTGGTGGCCGCGGCCCTGGAGCAGGGAATCGGGGTCGGCGCCCGGCGGGACGGGTCCTCACCCCAGACCTTCCCGGACCGCGAGGCGCCGGTCCGCAACTCCGAGGGCGGGCAGTGCGGGCAGTGCACCGTACGAGAGGCGCTGACCCGTTCGCTGAACACCGTGTTCTACGGGCTGGCCTACGAAGTGGGCGGGGCGGCCGTGGCCGACGTGGCCCACCGCGCCGGTGTCGCCCGGGAGATGCCGGACGGGACACCGACGTTGTCGCGCGACGGGGTGACCGCGTCCTCGATCGGAATCGGTGAGTACGAGGTCCGGCCGATCGACCAGGCACACGCGTTCGCGACCTTTGCCGCCGGTGGGATCGAGCGGCCGACGTACTTCATCAGCCAGATCGCCGACTCCGAGGGCAACGTCCTGTACTCCAACGACGGGTCCGACGGTGAGCAGGTGATGGCACCGGAGGTCGCCAGCGACGTCACCTACGCGCTGTCCGACGTGGCCGACTACTCCAACGACGAACTCGCCGACGGCCGCGAGGTGGCCTGCAAGACCGGGACCACCCAACTCGACGACGAGAACAACAAGGACGCCTGGATGGTGGGCTTCACCCCGCAACTGTCGAGCGCGGTGTGGGTCGGTACGGACAACAACGAGCCGCTGCTGACCGCCGAAGGCCGGCTGGTGTACGGGGCCGGCCTGCCGGGCAAGATCTGGCAGGCGTACATGAACGCGACCCTGGCCGGAGCGGAACAGTTGCCCTTACCGGATGAGGCGCTGATCAAAGGCGACGCCGGGGAGACCTCGGGCTCCGGTGGCGGCGGCGACGGCAATGGCGGAGGGAACGGCGGCGGCAACGGCGACGAGTCAACCGAACCGACCCAGGAGCCGACCCCACCCCCATCGGCGACCCCGGAGCCACCCGTGGAGACGACCCAGCCGGCACCACGGCCGCGGCCATCACCGCCGCCGCGGCCATCAGAACCACCCCCGCGGCCGACTCCGCCAGCACCACCCCCCACGACGCCACCGGCACCGCCGCCGACTCCGTAGCGCGCAGACCCGGACAACGCGGTGAGCGAGCAGAGCGTGCGCGAGCAGAGCGAGAGCGTGCGCGAGCAGAGCGAGAGCGAGGAGGCTGAGCAGCGGGCGGACCGGGTGCTTCCGACCTGGTCCGATCCGGTTGCCACAGCGGCGAGTACGGCGATCGGTGGGCCCTGGGGCCGGCACGCGAGCGTTGGCAGGAACCGGTTCTGGACCCCGCTGCGGGTGGTCCTGGCGATGGGCATCGTCGTGCTGGCCTTCGCCTGGATCAAGCAGGAGCCCTGTGCGGCCGGGAACTGGTCGGGATCCAAGCAGTACACGCACTTCTGCTACTCCGACTCGGTACCACTGTTCGGGATCCACGGGCTGGACTCCGGTGCGGTGCCCTACTTCAACTCGGCGGTGGAGTACCCGGTCCTGACCGGCTGGTTCATGTACGGCGCTTCACGGCTGTCGGCGATCTACGACGCGGCGTCGCTGAACAACGGCCTGCTGCCCGATCTGCCGGCGGTCTACTCCTACTACGCGGTGACCGCGCTGCTGCTGTCGTTGTGCGCGCTGGCGATGGTCTGGGCGGTGCAACGGCTGTCCGGTCGGCGGCCGTGGGATGCCGCGATGGTGGCGCTGTCCCCGCTGCTGTTCGTCCACGCCTTCACCAACTGGGACCTGTGGGCGATCGCCTGGTCCAGTGCGGGTCTGGTGGCGTGGTCGCGGCGACGACCGGTTCTGGCCGGGGTGCTGATCGGGTTCGGGATCGCGGCCAAGCTGTATCCGCTGCTCTTCCTCGGCGTGCTGTTCGTCCTGTGCCTGCGGGTCGGTCGGTTGCGGGAGTGGGGGTTGACGACGGTGGCGGCGCTGCTCACCTGGACGGCGATCAACCTGCCGATCGCCCTGGCCGCCCCGGAGAACTGGTCACTGTTCTTCCGGCTCAACCAGACTCGGACCGCGGATCCGGACTCCCTGTGGCGGATCGCCGAAGAGTTCAGCGGATCGACCGGCGCCAGCCTGTTCGATCCTGTGCTGGCACCCGGCGCAGCACCGACCGGTCTGAATCTCGCTGTGGCCCTGGCGACGGCGGCGGTCTGTGCCGGGGTCGCCTTCGTGGGCCTGCGGGCGCCCGTACGACCGCGTTTGCCGCAGTTGTTGTTCTTGCTGCTGGCCGGCTTCCTGCTGGTGAACAAGGTCTGGAGCCCTCAGTTCTCGCTGTGGCTGCTGCCGCTGGCCGTGCTGGCCCGACCGGAGTGGCGGCTGCTGTTGGCCTGGCAGGCCGCCGAAGCTTTTCTGTGGGGTCCGCGGCTGCTCTGGTACCTCGGGGTCGACAATTCCGGCATCCGGATCGAATGGTTCTTCCTGGCCGTCGGGATCCGCGACGTGCTGGTGATCGCGCTGATGGCGTACGTGGTGCGCGACCTGTGGGATCCGCGGTGGGACGTCGTTCGGCGCAGCGGCATGGACGACCCGGCCGGTGGTCTGTTGGACGGCGCCGTCGACCGCTTTCCGGACTTTCTCCGGAGAATGTCACTTCAGCCGCCGGCCAGACCGCACTTGATCCGGAGAAAGTCCGCGCAGCTACAGAGTGGGCCCGACCCTGATAGCGCCGGTTCGCCGCACAACCCCCACTTTGCCGAGCCTGAAAGCGACGGTTCGCTACCCAACCGGCCAGGTGGGGCCGGCGCGGACTGAGCGCTGCGCCCGAGCGGGATCCGTGACCGGTCCGTTGAGCGGCGGGGCCGAGGGCCACGAATCCGGGCTGTCGGTGTGACTTGGTGCGCGTTTGTCGCACCGAACCCGCGGATGTCCGCGCGCCAAGTGTGACAAGCGGGGCTCCGGTCCGGACCCCTACCGCCAGTCGTCTAGGCCGGCGACCCATCGACTGAACCTTGTGCAGCTGAATCGGTGCTCATCCCGCTGCAGGCGGTTCAGTCAACCGGCGACCCCGTCAGGAAACGGCCCAAGTCTTGACGGTTCGAATCCACCCCATACGAGGCGCACGTTATGCGCATAACGTCCCGTTTGGGGGCCGAATCCGGGACGTTGTGCGCATAACCGCGGATGTGTCCCGGACGGCTCTGTGGTCAGGTTGTCCGGAGGCGCGCGGTGACGAAGCGTTCCCGGCCGGTCAGGTCGTGATGTGTCACTGCCGGAGAAAAGGCGTCCGTACGGTCGACCAGTTCGCGTACCGTCGCGCCCTGTACGTCGGCGTGCTCCATGACGAACAGCCCGCCCGGCGCAAGCAAACGGACCGCCGCCGCGACGACGTACCGCGGCAGGTCCAGTCCGTCGGCCCCGCCGCCGAACAGCGCAACAGGCGGGTCGTGGTCGGCCACTTCCCGCTCCAGCGGCACAGCATCATCGGGGATGTAGGGCGGATTGCTGATCAGGATGTCGACCGTGTCATTGAGCTCGGCCAGCAGGCCCGGATCACTGACATCACCCAACTCGACCCGGACCGTACGAAGGCCGTCCGAATCGACCCGCGGCCGACCCGGGCCGGCGGCGGGGCCGGCGGCGGTGGGGACGACGGCGTGAATGACGGCAGCGTGCGGAACGACGGCGGCGGGGACGGCAGTGTCAGGGGCAGCGGCTTCGAGGAGCCGCGGCGCGGGGACCGGCCTACCTTCTACGGCCGCGGGAACGGCAGTGTCCGAGTCGGCGTCGTCGAGGAGCGCCGCCGCGTTGACCCGCGTCAGTGTCACGGCGGCGAGGTCAATGTCGATGGCAACAACCCGCGAACCGGGCACCTCGACGGCCACCGACAACGCGATGACGCCCGAGCCGGTACACAGGTCCACGACCAGCGGCTGTACGCCGACCGCGATCAGCCGCCGGGCCTCGTCGACGGCCTGCTGGGCGACCACTTCGGTCTCTGGCCGGGGCAGGAACACGCCGGGTGCGACCAGCAAGCTCAGGTAGCGAAACGTGGCGCGTCCGATGATGTGTTGCAACGGCTCTCGCGCCTCGCGCCGTCGCACCAGCGGTTCGAGGACGGCCTCGAAGTCCTCCGGCACCGAGGGCGGCATCGCGAGGATCAGCTGCGGTACGCCGAGCGCGTGCTCGGCCAGCGCGATCGCATCGACG
>JALZIL010000426.1 GCA_030860305.1 Actinomycetota bacterium | reverse complement strand
GCATTGGAACCGGCTGCTAAGGAGCGAGCGCGACCCTAAGTCGCGGCGCCGGATGCAGCGTTCCCGAGTGATCAATGCGGTCGGCGGCTCACTGACGACCCTGGTCCTGATGATCGTGATCGTGACCAAGTTCACGCGTGGTGCCTACATTGTGCTGATCGCCATGCCGATCATCTTCCTGATCATGCGCAGCATCCACCGGCATTACACAAGGCTGTCGATAGAGCTACATCCCGACGAGGACGTCACAACGCTGCCTAGCCGTGTCAACGCCGTCGTCCTGGTCTCGAAGGTGCATAAAGCAACCCTGCGGGCCGTGAACTTTGCCCGGGCAACCCGTCCGGACACCCTGATGGCTTTGACCGTGAACGTGGACGACAAGGAAACCCGTGCCCTGCTCGCCGAATGGGACCGACTCGAGATCCCAGTCCCCTTAACCGTGATCGAGTCCCCGTACCGTGAGATCACCCGCCCGGTGCTGGACTACGTCCAAGCCATCCGACGGGAAGGGCCTAGGGATCTCGTCGTCGTATTCATTCCGGAGTACGTCGTGGGCCGATGGTGGGAGCAGTTGCTGCACAACCAGAGCGCGCTGCGGCTCAAGGGCAGGCTCCTGTTCCAGCCAGGCGTGATGGTCACAAATGTGCCCTGGCAATTGGCCTCCTCAGTCCGGGTCAAGGAGGACCCGAACGCGCCGACCGGCGTGGGCGCGGCGCGCCGCCGCGACCGAACGCCGAGGTAAATGCCTACATCGACAAAAGGCCGGGCAGCACGCCCTTCGCTCATCAGGAACGTGAGGAACTGATTCCAGGTCGACCAGCAGCGCGTGACCGAGGACCTGGCGTTATCGGTTCAGCGCGCTGCGCCAGCCCTGATGCGCTGCTATGTCTGGCATGTCACTGCCATATATCCGCAACACAGGCCGACACCCGTACCGACAGCAGCACCGTCGATGAACTGCTGACCGCAGCACAGCCTGGGGATTACCTCCGAACCAGCGAACGATTCGTCCGCCGAAACCGCAACCCGCGGATTAAAGGAGTCATAGTCGCGGCACCCCGCTGACTTGCCGTCAGTGCTCGACGTCATTTTGCTGGTGAGGTTGTGGACCTCCTGGGAGTACAATTAGGCTGCTGACCTGGCCTTTTACGGTGGGCCTGAATACTTTCGGTTGATGGGTGACAGATCTAGTTCGGTTGATCTGTGACACTCGATTGCAGAGTACGGCGACCGCCGGGGACCGACGCTCGCTTTTTTCGGACCTCTCCTGGTTGCTCGCGCTGCTGGGTGCGCAGCAGCTGATCGCCGTCGTAGAACTGCAGGATCTGGTCGGTGACCCAGACGTCGATGTTGCGGCTGGCTGCGGCTTGACCGAGGCAGACCTGTTGCCAGCTGACGCAGACGACGCCGACCGCGGAGGCACGGCGGGCGACCCAGTAGCCATCGCCGCGGGCGCTGTCCGGGCGGGTGGGGCCCTCGGCGGATCGGCGGATCGGTGTCACCTCAGCGCCCGGTGCGCGGAGGAACCGCCGCGCGGGCGGGTCCATGTCCAGGGCTTGATGGGGACGGTGGTCGTTGTAGTCGAGGACCCACTCGTCGAGTTCGCCTTGGGCGTGGGCGAGGCTGGGAAAAACCCGGTCGGTGCGGAACTCGGTGCGGATCGCCCGGTGGAATCGTTCGATCTTGCCCGTCGTCGTCGGCGAACGGGGCTGGGTATGCAGGTGCCGGATTCCGTTCTCGCGGCAGATCCGATCGAAGAGCACCTCGACCGGCGGATGCCCGAACCGTCCGGTGAAAACCTTCCCGTTGAGTTCCTAAGTGGTGTCAAGGGCTGTTAGGCGGCGCCGACTGTCGTAGCGTCGGTGGTGGACGGGCCGGTTGACGGAGCGCCTAGCGACTCCTTGTCTCGCCGGTCCGTTCCTGTTCGGGTGGTGGTTCTGCGTCGTGCCCTGAGGTCTTTGGGTATGGCGTAGCGCTCGGTGATGATCGCCCGGGCTTGATCGGTGGTGACTGGTGTTCCGTCGACGTCGCGGAGTTGGTAGGGCTGCCCGGCGCGCCAGCAGGCGATGATCCGGGTGAGCAGCGTCGTGGAGATGTGGCAGAGCGCCGAGTTGTGATGCTTGCCTGCGTCGACCATGAGCCGTTGGTATTTCGCGGCCAGGGTGGGATCGATGCGTCGGGCTTGGCCTGCGGCCATGAACAGCGCCTGTCGTAGGACGGCGTCGCCGCGTTTGGTGGGTCCGCCGTGTCGACCGGACAGGCCGGAGGCATCCAGGGCGGGGACCAGCCCGGTGAACGCGCGGGCACCTGCGAGCGAGGTGAACCGGTTCGGGTTGCCGAGGCGGCCGAGGATCGCTGCTGCGGTGACGGCCCCGACGCCGGGTGCGGAGGCCAGGATACCGGTCGGGTCGGCGTGCTGGACCAGCAGCGCAGTGCGTTCGTCGAGGTCTTTGATCTCCTCGGTGAGCTGTAACGCGAGTCTGGCTTCGATCGCGATGTCCTCGGCTAGATCGGGGTAGTCCAGCGCCCCTTCGTCCCAGAGTTGGAGCGTTTCGGCCGCGGCGGACAGCACGGCGTCGGCGAGCGGTTCGCCCCATGCGCCGCGGGAGTGCCGGTGGCAGAACCGGGTCAGTCTCGTGCGCCCGAGTCGTTTGACGACGTGAGGATCGGCGTAGCCGGCAGCGAGGAACTTCAAGGCAGTGCGGCTGCCGAGCTCGGTTCCGATGGCGTCGTGCCAGCCGGGTCCGAGGATCTCCAGCAGCGCGTCCAGCCGGGCCAGGTTCTGGCTTCGTCGGTGCGTCAAGCTTGAGTGCAGCTTCGCCGCGCGCTTCAACGCGCCGCCCGGTCCGATGCTGTCCTCCAGGTGCAGTCCGTCCGGGTGCAGCATCGGCAGCCGTGCCAGCAGTTGGGAGTCGAGCCGATCAGTCTTGGTGTGCTTGGCGTAGTAGTTGCGTAGGTCGGCCGAGCGCTCGGGTGGAACCAACACGACGCGCGCGCCGCGGCGGCGAAACCATGCCGCCAGCGGGACCCAGGCGTTGCGGGTCGGTTCCATCACGACGACCACGTCGGCTGGGTCGTGCCCAGCTGGGAGCTTTGACCACAGCTGCTCAAGATCGGCCGGTGTCGTGCGGAACCGGTGCCCGCACCACACGAACTGACCCTGCCCATCGGCCAGGCTTGCCTGATGCGCGGCGCGACATGCGATGTCGACGCCAAGACGAAGTGTCACAAGAACCTCCTGTTGCGGATTCGGACTCGGACATCGACCGCCGCTGCCGTCGAGGAGAGCCCGCACCAGACATTCGCTAACAGGGATCCGCCGGCGTCACCGCCGAGGTCGCCAGGTTCCTAACAGGGCAGCCCAACCTCCGGCAGAGACCCCGCTCACCAACGTGATCAACAGGCAAGGAGTCGCGTCGCGCTCCGATCGGTCGAGCAACGACGATGAGCGGGTGCCGGGCCTCTCGATCCTCGCACCGCCGGCCGGCCGATCCGGGGACTTCAGGGACTCACCCAGCTTGAATGTCGGTCAGGATCTGCTCGGGCACCCCGTAGGCGCGCAGCGCCCTGACCAGCCCGGCACACACCTGCTGCGAACTCTCCCTGCTCATCAGGTGCGCGCTGACGCAGAACCGGGAGTGGTCATCAACGCCGGTCAGCGCCTTGGCCCG
Organism: Actinomycetota bacterium; assembly: GCA_030860305.1. Next base: position 710 of record JALZIL010000426.1, on the reverse strand, counting down.
GCTGCCGTCAGCCAGCACGAACCCGCCGACGACGTCCATCTGCCACAGCTCCATCGGCGCCCCGCGTTCCCAACGTTTCCACCTACCGGCCCGCGGACGCCGAGCGGCGGGGTCGATCAGGTTCAACCGGACCAAGGCCCGGTAGACCGCCGACTCCGACACCACCGGGCACACCCCCCGCTTGACCAGCTCGAAGCTCAGCCTGCGCGGGCACCACCACGGATGCGCCAGCCGCAACTCCACCAACGCCACCTCAACCGAGGCCGGCATCTGATGCGGACAGGACCGCGGCCGATGCGACCGATCCGCCAGGTTCTCCAGACCGCCGGCCTCATACCTGCCCAGCCACGCATGCACGGTCTTACGCGCCACCCCGAAACGGGCCGCCACATCCGTCACCGTCTCGCCGTCGGCGATCACCGCCCGCACGGCCTCATACCGCTGCTCAGCCACAGACAACTCCCTCATGGAACCGGAGTGTCACCAATCACCCGAAACAGGTGTAACCCATCAGCCGAAACACTGTCCGGCATCAACCGAAGTCCGAACGTCCGGTATCAACCGAACTAATACACCTTTTACCGTGGGCCCCACGGGAATCGAACCCGTAACCCGCGGATTAAAAGTCCGCTGCTCTGCCAATTGAGCTAGAGGCCCGGGACAGTCGGACGAGTTGCCTGACTCAGGTCACCACGTCCGCATGCCACTCG
>JALZIL010000403.1 GCA_030860305.1 Actinomycetota bacterium | reverse complement strand
CCGCATCGAGACCGAGAGCATCGCACACACCCGGGAGGCCCTCGACTCACCAAACCTGCCCGTGATCGTCGACCTGACCGTCACCAATAAGCAACAGAAGCGGGTCGCCTAACCGTCGCGTCCCACCGGTACAAGCACTGCCACGGCTCCGGGAACTCGGTACGGGTGGCGAGGCCCTTCGAGGGGCTCACTGGCGAGGCAGACCTGATCGCCCTGCGTGAACTGGTCTCGGCAGCCACCGCACCGCTGACCCTGTCCGATCCTGCGTACGCCGACCGTAGCGCCACCTGGCGCCCGTGCTTCCGCAGCTGGCACGGGGCCTGGTCCACGAGGACAGCCAGATCCTGCTCGGCCGGTCGATGCCTCGCTGTCGGAGTTGATGCAGCAGGCCAACGAGTGCCCTTCTGCTGGCGAACGGGATGGCCGCCGGGGTCTGTCCGGTGATGCCGCGTACAGCGCGGGCAAGATCGTCAGCACCGAGCTGATCCAGCTCGACGGCGAGATCAACCGCCACGGCCGGGTCCCTGCGAGCCAGGACTACGAGCACGTCCATCACTGCCGGGGCCTCGGCCAGGTCGGCGCGCACGGCGTCAGGGTCCAGACCCACGAACCGGGCCAGGTCATTGAGCACGCCGCGTTCGGTGTCCACAGCCCGAAGGGTCAGCGTCCCGTCCCCAGTCGCCATCGCGGCGGCCCGTACAGCGGCGGCATCGGCGGCCAGGCCACCAGACGATCCGCGAGGCCACCGATCCGTAGCTCTGCGCGGCGCTCGACCGCCGCCCGGATGCAGGCCGGATGTGCCGCACCGCGTGCCGTTGGACGCTCGACCCGCTTGCTCCAGCGCGCTTCGCCACGGCCCGTTGCGGTACACCAGCGACCAGCGAGCGTCGATGTCGTTCCGGTCCGGGTGCGCGCACACCAGGCATCGGCCGGCCATCAGTCACCCTCCGGCAGCAGCCGAAGCAGTTCTGCTTCCGTGAGCGCGATCGAGTTCGTGACCGTTTCCGGCTCAGAATCTCTTCCGGAGAGCATGGACACCACAGCGGCGAATACAGCGCGAGCTGAAGCACCAGCTCGTCGACGTCGACGTTTGGGGGCTTGAAGCCTGCCATCAGGCCTGGTCGGCTGCACACCTCGGATGCGGGCGACGGAACGCAGAGAAGCTGACAGAGGGTGGCACGAGGCGGGGACTTTCCTTACCCTTCAAGCGCGGCGCGCCCGAGCCGGACGGGAGGGTAATGACGCACCTTCCAACCGGCACCGTCACCTTTCTGTTCACCGACGTGGAGGGTTCGACCAAGCTTCTGGAGCAGCTGGGCGAGCGGTATCACGACGTGCAGGACCAGCACACGGCCACGCTGCGCGAAGGGATCAGCGCACATGGAGGCTCCGTTGTGAGCACGGAGGGCGACTCCTTCTTCGCAGTGTTCCCGGACGCACAGGGCGCTGTCTCGGCTGCGGTACGGGCACAGCGTGAGCTCGCGGCGAAGCCGTGGCCAGCGGGGGTCCGCCTGCGGGTCCGGATGGGGCTGCACACCGGAGCTGGGATCTTGGGCGGCGACAACTATCTCGGGTTGGACGTCAACAGGGCGGCCCGAATCGCTGCCGCCGCCCACGGAGAGCAGGTCCTCATCTCCGAGGCCACCCATTCGCTGATTGAACGCTGCCTGCCACCGGCAACCCGGTTGCGGGGATTAGGGCTGCACCGGTTCAAGAACCTGACCGAACCGGAACGGCTGTACCAGGTCGTCATCGGCGGGCTCGAGCAGGACTTCCCGCCGCCGCGGACGCTGGGAGCCCGGCCGAACAACCTGCCGACGCAGCTGACGGCCTTCATCGGCCGCCGCAACGAAGTCAGCCGAGTGCGCGAGCTACTGGCCGTCAACCGTCTCGTGACGCTCACGGGTACCGGAGGCACCGGCAAGACCCGGCTGGCATTGGAGGTGGCGGAGGAGTCTCTCGAATACCTCGCCGACGGTGTCTTCTTCGTCGACCTTTCCGCCATCGACGAAGCAGACCTGGTGCCGTCAGCCATCGCCGCCGCCCTCGGAGTTCGCGAGGACGCTGGCGAGGTGATCGACGCAATAGTCGATCATCTCCGCGAGAAGGAGCTCCTGCTCGTTCTGGACAACTTCGAACAGGTCGTCCAAGGGGCGGCGGCGGTTCTTGATCCTATGCTGCGTGCAGCGCCAGGTGTCAAGACGCTGGTCACCAGCCGGGTGCCGCTCGGGCTTTACGGGGAGCAGCAGTTCCATGTGCCGCCGCTGGAGCTTCCAGACGTCGCACATCTGCCAGATGTCTCTGCGCTTGCCCAACTCGACGCCGTCACTCTCTTCGTCGAGCGTGCTGTTGCCGTGAAGCCGGACTTCCGCCTCACCGACGACAACGCGCCCGCGGTTACTGAGATCATCATGCGCGTCGACGGCCTGCCACTCGCCATCGAACTGGCGGCGAGCCGGGTCAAATTGCTGCCTCCAGAGCGCCTTCTGGCCAGACTGCAGGAACGACTCGCGCTGCTGACTACCACGAGCCGGAACGTGCCGGAGCGGCAGCGGACCTTGCGCGGCACGATCGAATGGAGCTACGAGCTGCTTGACCCGCAGCAGGGCCGAATGTTCGCCCGTCTCGCGGTCTTCACCGGCGGCGCGGACCTGGCCGCAATCGAGGCGATCGTCAATCCCAACGCAGAGCTCGGGATTGACACCCTCGACGCTCTTACGGTGCTGGTCGAGAACAACCT
>JALZIL010000384.1 GCA_030860305.1 Actinomycetota bacterium | reverse complement strand
TGAACCACACCGGCTCACACAAGATCAACAATGTGCTGGGCCAGTCCCTGCTGACTCAGCGGATCGGCAAGTCCCGGGTGATCGCCGAGACCGGTGCCGGCCAGCACGGGGTGGCCACCGCGACCGCAGCAGCGCTGATGGGGTTGTCATGCACGGTGTACATGGGCGAGGAGGACACCAGGCGCCAGGCACTGAACGTGGCCAGGATGCGGCTGCTCGGCGCCGAGGTGATCCCGGTGACCACTGGCTCGCGGACCCTCAAGGACGCGATCAACGAAGCCTTCCGCGACTGGGTGACCAACGTCGAGACGACCAACTACGTTTTCGGCACAGTCGCTGGGCCGCACCCGTTTCCGACGATGGTCCGCGATTTCCAGCGGGTGATCGGGGACGAGGCCCGCGAGCAGGTGCTCGACCGGTTCGGCCGGCTGCCCGATGCCGTGGTCGCGTGCGTCGGTGGCGGCTCCAACGCGATCGGAATCTTCACCGCGTTTCTCGGGGACGACAACGTCCAACTGCTCGGGCTCGAGGCCGGTGGGGACGGGATCGAGACGGGCCGACATGCAGCGACGTTGACCAGCGGCCTGCCGGGAGTGCTGCACGGCGCGAGGTCCTATCTCCTGCAGGACGAAAACGGCCAGACCATCGAGTCGCATTCGATCTCGGCCGGCCTGGACTACCCCGGCGTCGGCCCGGAGCATGCCTACCTGCGCGACACCGCGCGAGCCAGCTATCTTCCGGTGACCGACGCCGAGGCGATGAAGGCCTTCGAGCTGTTGTCTCGTACCGAGGGCATCATTCCGGCGATCGAGTCCGCACATGCACTCGCCGGGGCCCTCGTTCTGGGTCGTGAGCTGGGTCCGGATGCGCTGATCCTGGTGAACTTGTCCGGCCGGGGTGACAAGGATGTCGCCACCGCCGCGGACTATTTCGACCTCGCCGCGCAAACGGAGACCGAAAAGGCCTTGGCCGCACAGGCTCCTGAGGAACAGTGACCTGCAGGTGAGTCTCCTGGCGGCGCGATTGGCGGTGGCGCGAGCGGAGAACCGGGCGGCGCTGATCAGTTACCTGCCGGTCGGGTATCCGAGCGTCGAGGCATCGATCGTGGCGATGGTAGACAGTGCCGGCGGCGGGGCTGATGTCGTCGAGATCGGCGTCCCGTACAGCGATCCCGGGATGGACGGTCCGACCATTCAGCAGGCCGTCGACGTCGCAGTCCGCGCCGGGGTGGGGATGCGCGACGTGCTCCGGGCCGTCGAAGGCGTCGCCGAGTCCGGTGCCGTGCCGGTCGTCATGTCGTACTGGAACCCGATCGAACGCTACGGAGTCGATCGTTTCGCCCGCGATTTGGCCGCAGCCGGCGGTGCGGGGGCGATCACGCCGGATCTGATCCCCGACGAGGCTGCGGAGTGGGTCGCGGCGGCTGACCGCGCCGACCTCGATCGGGTCTTCCTGGTGGCACCCTCCTCGACGGACGCCCGGTTGGCCATGACCGCCGCCGCTTGCCGCGGCTTCGTCTACGCCGCCTCGACCATGGGTGTAACCGGTACGCGCGCCGAAGTCTCCTCCGTTGCGCCGCTTCTGGTTGCCCGGGTCCGCGCGATCAGCGGCCTACCGGTGGCGGTCGGCCTGGGTGTCAGCACCGGCGCGCAGGCCGCCGAAGTGGCGGGGTACGCCGATGCGGTCATCGTCGGCTCGGCGTTCGTACGCCTACTCCTGGACGCTTCCGACCCTGCCGCAGGGTCCATTGCAGTCCAGGCCCTGGCCGCCGAACTAGCCGTCGGCGTACGCCAGCGGCCCTGATCGGACAGCCGGATGCCGAGTGCTCCGAGCGGGCAGCTTGCTGGCGATCGGGACCGGAGCGCGCTGCTGATCACCGGCACGGTGGGAGCGGGCAAGACCGCCGTCGCCGTGATGGTGGGCCACGTGCTCAGCCAGGCCGGAATCCCCAACGCGGTCGTCGACTTGGATTGGCTCCGGCGGTCCTGGCCGGCCCCGAGGCGGGATCGGTTCAACTCCGACGTGGAACTGCGAAACCTGAAACCCGTGGCGCACAACTACTTCAGTGCCGGCGCGGTCCGGCTACTGATGGCTGGTGTGGTCGAAACCCGAGCCGCACGCGATCGTTATCAGGACGTCCTTGGCATTCCATTGCTGATCTGCCGATTGCGGGTTGCCCTGCCGGTCGTCCACGCACGGCTTGTCCGTCGGCACGCGGGTGACCAAGTCGGCCTGCGCTGGCACGTGGACAGGTCTCGTGAGCTTGACGGAATCCTGGAGGAGGCGGCAGTCGAGGACGTCACCGTGGAAGCAACCCAGGGAGACGTGGCGCAGGTGGCCGATCGGGTGATTCGTGCTGTTGGGTGGGATTGATCTCCCGCCTTGTGACGTCCCAGCGACACCGCCTCTACGGCTGGTTAGGTCGGTGGTGGGTGGTGCATGGGGTTGAGAATGGGTTTTCGTTCGACGTCGATCCAGGCGGGTGGTCGGAACCAGGCCCGGCCGGCGTGAATGAAGACTTCCCAGTCGACGCGTTCGATGTCGCGGTGGTGGTAGCCGCAGAGTAGGACTCCGTTGCTCTGATTCGTTTCGCCGCCGTTGATCCAGCTGACAATGTGGTGCGCTTCGCACCAGGAGATCGGCCGGTCGCAGCCTGGCCACGCGCAGCCGCGGTCCCGGATCTCCAGGGCGGTGCGGGCGGGGCCGGTGAACAGCCGCATGGCCCGGCCAAGGTCGATGACTGCACCGGACCCGTCGAGGAAGCAGGGAATGATGTCGGCGTCGCAGCCCAGGTAGGC
>JALZIL010000358.1 GCA_030860305.1 Actinomycetota bacterium | reverse complement strand
GTCGCCAGATCGCCGGCAAGACCGGGACCAGCCAGAACAACTTCTCGGTGGCCTTTGTCGGCTGGACTCCACAGTTGGTCGGCAGTGTGATGGTCTACAACCCGGTGGTGAACCAGGACGTCGGCGGTTTCGGTGGCGGCAAGGGCGCCGAGATCTGGCGAACGGCCATGCAACCGATCCTGGCCACCATGCCGGTCGGCGTGTTCCCGCCCGGTGACCCGTTCTACATCAACGGCAACACGACCACGCTGCGGGTCAACTGCGTGGGATTCAGTCAGTCCACGTGCGAAGCAGCGCTGCGTGGTCAGGGACTCAACCCCGTCGTACGCACGGTGGCTGGACCCAGACCGTCGGGGATCGTCACCTCGATCAACCCGTCCAGTGGCGACCGGGTGGCGGTCGGTCAGAACGTGACCGTCAACGTGAGCGACGGAAGTCAGGTGCCTGCGCCTCAGCCGCCACCTCGGCCAGACCCCCAGCCTCCACCCGGCCGCCCCGCCCCACCGACGACCCTGCCCCCCGGATTCCCCGGACCAGGCGGGTAGCGACCTCGGTCGAGAACCGGTAGATCGGCGGGGTCAGGTCGATTCGCGAAGCTGTCGACCGACCTCGGCCGACAGCCGCTTCCCGTCGACCTCGGCCCTCGCGCTCTGCTTGGCCACGCCCATGGCCTTGCCCATGTCCCGGGGACCGTTCGCCCCGGACTCGGCGATCGCAGCCGTCACGAGGGCGCGTACGGCGGCATCGTCGAGTTGCCTCGGCAGATATGCCTCCAGCACGCCGGCCTCGGCGAGTTCCCGGTCAGCCAGCTCCGGCCGTCCGGCCGCCTGGTAGGTGTCAGCGGACTCGTGTCGTTTCTTCACCTCGCGGCCGATCACCGCCAGCACTTCCTCGTCGGCCAGGTCCCGTGCCTGCGTACCCGAGACCTCCGCCGTCTGGACGGCCGCCAGGGCCATCCGCAGGGTGGCTCGGGTCAGCTCGTCGCGGGCTTTCATCGCCGCCGTCAGGTCTGAGCGCAGTTGTTCCTTGAGGGTGCTCACGGCACGAGACGTTAGTGGCAGGCCCGGCCGGACCGCTTGCGTAGGCTCGCGGGATGCGCCCGACCTACGCTGTGATCGCCGGGGTGATCGGCTTGGGCGGCGCCGTGACGGCCTACGCCGGCCTGGTCGAGCGGAACAGGTTCACGCTGCGCCGCTTCGACGTACCAGTCCTGCAGCCCGGATCCGCGCCGTTGCGGGTCCTGCACATCTCCGATCTGCACATGACCGCGGGACAGCGCCGCAAGCAGGACTGGGTGCGCCGCCTCGACGACCTCGACCCCGACCTGGTCATCACCACCGGTGACAATCTGGCCGGCCACGATGCCGTGCCCCCTACCCTGTCCGCGCTGGCCCCGCTGCTGGAACGGCCGGGAGCCTTCGTGTTGGGCAGCAACGACTACTGGGCCCCTCGGCCCAAGAATCCGCTGAAGTACTTCTGGCCCGATCACAAGCGGATACATGGTACGAAGCTGTCCTGGCAACCGCTGCGCGATGCGATGACGGCTGCTGGATGGCTGGACCTCACCAACACGCGCGGACTGACCAAGGCCGATGGACGACAGATCGCCTTCGCAGGGGTCGATGATCCGCATCTGCGCTATGACAGGTACGCCGAAGTGGCCGGTGCCGCAGATCCTGAGGCGGACCTGCGGATCGGGCTCACGCATTCCCCGGAACCGAGAGTCGTCAATCGCTTTGCCGCCGACGGCTATGACCTGGTGCTGGCCGGCCACACCCACGGCGGTCAGTTGCGCGTCCCGTTCTATGGAGCATTGGTCACCAACTGCGGCATCGACCGGCGCCGGGCACGGTGGTTGCACCGCTGGGCACCCGATACCTGGCTGCATGTCTCGGCCGGGCTGGGCACCTCGCCCTACGCTCCGGTGCGTTTCGCCTGCCCCCCGGAGGCCACCTTGCTGACCCTCGTCGAGCGGTGACCGGCGGCCCTGATCCATACGGCCGTGGGCGGCCGGTTAGACTCGCTGAGGTCCTCGGGGTGTGGCGCAGCTTGGTAGCGTGCTTCGTTCGGGACGAAGAGGCCGCAGGTTCAAATCCTGTCACCCCGACTGAAAATGACGGTCCGGTCAGAGGCTCCTGGCAAGCTTCGGGCCAGGCCGTTTTCGGTCCTTGCACGGGAGGCACCGGCGATGGCACAGACCGCTGGCATCGTGAACCGCGACGGACTGACGAATGACCAGACCTTCCGGGACGCGATGTCTGCCTCCGCTGAGGAGATCCAGCAGTTGGCCGCCGGCGTACGTAGTCTGATCTTCGACATATTTCCGGCGACCATCGAGGTCGTATGGCCCAAACAGCGCTCCGTCGGGTGGGGCATCGGGCCGAAGAAGTTCACCGAGCAGTTCGCCTACCTCATGCCGTTCAAGGGCCACGTCACCTTCGGCTTCTATCACGGCGCAGACCTGCCTGATCCGGACGGACTATTGCCGGACACGGGTGGCAGCCAAGTTGCCGGGACGCTGTCGATGCGCAGCCTCAAGCTCACCGGGCTCGGCGACGTCGATCGGCCGGCTCTCCGATCGTTGATCGATGCGGCCGCACGCCACCAGCTTTCGGTTGCCCGCGACTCCGGCCAAGCCCCGGACCAGCCGCAGCACGGTCCCGCGCCACGCCACTGACATCGACGCCGACCGGCCACGCTCTTCGGGAG
>JALZIL010000354.1 GCA_030860305.1 Actinomycetota bacterium | reverse complement strand
GAGGATCTACCCCGCCATGAGCCTGATCGGCTCGTGGGTCCTCGCGCCGCTGGCCGTGGCCGCACTCGCCACCGGGTTGCTCCTGGTTGCCCTCACGCCGTACAGCCCGGTGCGACACCTGTGGCTGACCATCAAGCTGATCATCACCCTCACCCTCACCGCCCTGGTGATCAGCGTCGTCGCACCCGGCCTGGCCCAGGCCGCTGAGGCTGCCACTGGGCCGGGCCCCTCGGATGTCCTCACCTCGGTGCGCCAGAGGCTGTACGTCATCATCCCCGCCGTCTCGCTCGGCCTGCTACTGCTCAACGTGGCCCTGGCCGTGTACAAGCCGTCCCGGCGACGCGCACCGGAGAACGCAGGCTCCGCACCACGAGGACGAACCGAATGACCCCGAAGGATCACACCTGGGCGCCAAGGCAGGGACGGTGGCGAAGGGGTTGGCCCGTGACCGCCTCAATGTCGGGATCGCCGACCTGAGCCAGGCATCGCCGGCATGATCCCGTCCGCGCCCAGCCCTGGCGTCGACCTTGGCGGGGACCGCCGCCGCTGTCCACGCCACTCGCGCGGCGTCCAAACATTCGCCCGATCGTCCGAAAGGATCACCACTATGACACCGCCTTCGTCTCGCGTCGCGCTCGTCACCGGAGCCGCCAGCGGCATCGGTGAGGGCACGGCCCACCACCTAGCCCGCCTCGGCCACAGTGTTGCTGTCATCGACCGCGACGCCCGCGGCGCCGACCGCGTTGCCGCCGACATCACCGCCAGCGGCGGACGAGCCATCGCGGTGGCCGCCGACGTCAGCAGCGAACATCAGGTCCAACACGCCGTCGCCATCACGACCCGGCGGCTGGGCGGCGTCGCCATCCTCGTCAACAATGCCGGGTTCGGCCGCAACGCGATGCTGGTCGACATGTCCACCCCCGACTGGGACGACGTCCTCGCCACCCACCTGCGAGGAACCTTCCTGTTCACGCGGGCCGTCCTCCCGGCGATGAAGCAAGAATGCTGGGGGCGCATCGTCAACATCTCGAGCATCTCTGCCCTCGCGGAACCTAATCGCGCAAACTACGTCTCAGCCAAGGCCGGTATCGAGGCCTTCACCAAGGCCATCGCCCATGAGCTCGCCCCTGACGGCATCACCGCCAACGCCATCGGTCCTGGTGTCGTCGTCACCGGCATGACCGCCCTCGGGGCTGCACAAACCGGTCGCACTCTCGACGAGCACGTCGAGGTATTGCGGCGCACCATCGCCATCGGCAGGGTCGGGACACCACACGACATCGCCCGCACCGTTGCCTTCTTCGCCGACGACGAAGCCGACTTCATCACCGGACAGGTCCTGTACGTGTCCGGGGCACCCCACGGCTGACCAGCCGGCCCCGGACGGCGATGCTCAGCTACCAGCACGGCCGTCGATGGATTCGCGCAGCAGATCGGCGTGCCCGTTGTGCCGGTCGTACTCCGAGCACATGTGGCACAGTATCCAACGCAGCGACATTGGCCCATAACTGGGATGAGCGAAGGTTTCGTCAAGTTTTCGGTCACAGATCGCCAGGCGGCTCAGCTCCCATTCGCTGACAAGCGCGGCGTAGTCGGTTTCGGCCCCGCCAGGATCAACGTCCTCGAACGCGGCGTCCGGCATGCCGGGACGGCTATAGAGGAGTGGGACGTCCTCGGCGGCAAATCGACGACGAAACCAGGACCGCTCCACGTCAGTGAGATGCCGAATCAGCCCAAGCAGCGACAACCTGGAGGGCGGCACCGGGCGCAACACCAGTTGGTCGGCGGCCAAGCCGGCGCATTTGTGCAGCAGCGTGTACCTGCCCCACTCCAAGAACCCCTCAAGAGTGGACAGCTCATCGCCGGTGAACGGTTCGTCCACCCGTCCGATCTCCGGTGCGATCCAGTTCATCTGGCAACTCTGCAGCGGTCACCCGTCTGCCGGCAACCGGTTTCGCGACCAGGCAAGATGTTCCATTGCATATTCGGCCAAGTCCCGGTGGTGCTGGGGATCCCGTCCAACGCCGGGCATCCCGCCATGTACAGCGGGTCCGCCAGCCGAGAGCCTGTCGTGGTGCCTGACGGCGCAGCCCACGAGAAGATGGGCTCGTCGACCTCGCGCAGGAAACCTCAGGGCCAGACCGACTGAGCTGGAACTAGGGCTGCCGACCCATTGGCTGGCGATGACCATGACCGCCTTCGGCCGGCCGGCCCACGAACCGCCACCGGGCGGCCGGCAGCGCCGACCCCTCGCCGAGGTATGGTGGCGGCCCGGACCCTCACCGGCGTCAGTCTCCTGAACCGCGCGGAGCCATCCGACAACCTGCAGGCCACATTCGCGCAACACGCCGTCACGGCCCCCGATCGGGACAGGCCGAGCGCCCGGACACCAAAGCGAACACATCCCGGACCAATCCAGTGCCCGAGTGAAGCGGTGCAATGCGGCTCAGTCCAGTTCTTCCGCCAGGAGGTCCATGAGCAGACCGTCGTGCCATCCGTCGCCGTCGCCGTCGCGCTCGTATCGGCGCATGATGCCGACGGGCCGAAATCCCACTGCCGTGTAGCAGCGAATTGCCGCGACATTGTCAGCAGCAGGGTCGATCACAAGTCGATGGTGTCCTCGCTCGTTCACCAGGTGCCGAGCGATCGTTCTCACTGCGTCGCGGCCCACGCCTTCGCCGTGAACAAGGGGGTCCAGGAAGATATCGATCGAAGCATGCCGGTAGGCCGGATCCTCCTCTTCGCCGTATTGCACCATTCCGCGCACCGTTCCATCCAGCAGCACCGCGAAGCGGATCACAGCTGGGTCGTCGAAGGGCCAGTCAGGAGACGCGGCCTCATCCCCCCAACGCATCCGCACCTTCGGCGTCTGAAGGATTCGCCGAAGGTCGGGGACGTGATCGCCGGTGACAGGGACAAGGACGACGCGCTCGCCGTAGAGCGGCGGACCGACGATCATGGCCCCTCCCTGCGGGGGAGCGACGGAGGCGACTTGCCGAGTTCAACTCAGCAGCGACCCATCTCGACATTCCGCCGTCCATCCTTGGTAGTAGATCGTTCAGGGTGAAGCGCCCGCTGGTCGGTACTGCGGTCCAAACAGGAGAAGACACCCACACTCTTCCTTTCTCGCCTGCTCGGCTATCGCCATCGATCGGACCTCCCGGTACTCAACTCGCTCGTCCGGCCTCGACAAGTGCTGTGTACCGCGCGCGGAACGCTGCTAGCGGTGGGCGACTGCGTGTAGGCACGACTCCATTTGCACATCATGCCCGTGCTCAAGAGACGTGCCGAAGAGTGGCAGTCGACATGGACACCGTCGAAAGGCTGTAGGCCGCTGCAAGCGAGCATCGGACGTCGTCGTCGGTCAGCCTGGCCGGTGCCGCGGCAGCAGCAAGCACTGCGATGGCCAGGCCGAGCCCGGCCGCCATAAGGAAGACAAGGTCGTAGCCGGCGGCGAGGGTGGCTACCGTCTCGGCTCTGGCGCTGGCGGCCGTCGCGAGCACCTCCAGGCCTACCGCCCCACCTACCTGACTAGTGGTGTTGGCCAGGCCGCCGATGGTCCCCGCGTCGCCCTCGGGAACGTCGGTGGTCGCCGCGGCCATGAGGGTGGGGAAGGTCAGCCCGATGCCGACCGCGATGAGCAGCGTAGGCCCGAGCACGTTGTTGACGTAGCCGCTGCCGGCGCCGGCCTGAGCGAGCCAGCCGAAACCGGCCAGAAAACAGCCGCAGCCGGCTAGCATCAGAGGAGCACACCGGTTCGCGGCAGCAAGGTGGCGGCCGATCGCGCGATCACCACGAACGTCACCGCCGCCGGTGTCTGCCCGAGCTCGGCTCCAAGCGCACTGAAGCCGAGGACGTTCTGCAGAAATAGCGACGTGAAATACCACATCGCGATGGCAATCCCTCCGAACAGGCAAAGGCGAGGTCCCGGTGGATCGAGGGTAGGGCGACATTGACGATGGCCGCTTCCAGGATCACCATGAACTGGCAGGCACACGCCAGCGGCAGGACCATCCAGGCAGGGCCGGTGTGCGGCCTGGTTCGCTGAGTTGCGGTGCGGGTGCTTGTCATGAGTTCTTCCTCGCTAACCCGCCGCTCCCGCGGTCTGGGAGGTTGTTGCGACCCCGGTAGCGCAGGCGTTCCCATCGCCCGCGCCGGCATCGGTGACGCGACTGCCGGCCAGCAGCCGGATCGTGATTTGGGTCAGCGCCGTCCCTGGTACCTAGCCGCTTGGAGCGCTGCGGCATCTGGGCCGTCTCCGGTCGCGCCGGTCACGAACGACGTGCCGTAGGGGTTTCCGCCGGCGACGTACACGACCGGATCGGTGTATCCGGGCGGGACGATCAGCGCCCCCCAGTGGTAGAAGACATTGCTCAGCGACAAGATCGTGGCCTCGCTGCCGCCGTGCCGGTTGAACGCCGAGGTGAATGCCGTCACCGGTTTATTGGCTAGTCTCCCTTCCTGCCACAGCCCACCGGCCTGGTCGATGAACTGCTTGGGCTGCGCACTTCGAGCACGCTGACGCCCTCAACCAGGCCATCCGCCTGCTGAGCCTGCGCCACCGGGCCAGGGCAGCGGCGCTGCTGGGCCCGCTCGGCCTGCACCCCGGCCAAGAGGTGCTGCTGCTCGAGCTCGCGCGGGCCGGCCCGAGAATCCAGGCCCAGCTCAGCGAGGCGCTCGGCTGCGAGCCGCCCAGCGTTACGCTCATGGCCCGCAAGCTCGAAGCCTCCGGCCACATCCGCCGCAAACCCGCGCCCTCCGACAAGCGCGCCAGCATCGTCGAACTCACCGCCAGCGGCAAGGCGCTAGTCGACCAGGTCAAGCAGCTATGGTGCGCGCTGGCGGAGGAAGCCGTGACCGGGCTGCCCCACCAGACCGTGGCAGAGCTACCCGGCGTCCTCAAGTCTCTGACCGGCAACGTCGACACCAGACGCCCCCGCCACCCATACGGCCGCCGGGGCGGTGGGTAAGAGCGGCGCCCGCAAGTGTGGCCAGGCACTCAACCTCGAGTCTCACAGCCCATCGCCCACCGTCAACGTCTCGGCCATCACCACAGCCTGCGCGCACCCGGACACCAACACCAGCCCCAGGACTCGGCGGTCAGAGGCGGGCCTCACTATTGGAACAGCCAGGCAGACTGGCGGACCACCAATGCCCGCGCCCCCCACCTGGTCGGACCGTAGAGATCCCGCTTCACGAAATCAAGAACGGTGGGTCAGGCTCAGGACTCCGCGGCTTCTGCCGAATCCACGATCGCTCGAACGATCTGCCGGATCCCGGACCTGATCTGCTGGGTTCCGATCCCGCGTTCGTCGCGCAGATGCGTGAACAAGTCGGCCGTCAGCGGGGCAAGCAATTGGTCGGCCAGTACGACGACATCGCGCCCCGGAAGGATCTCACGCAACAGGATCTCGACGTGGAGCCGGTAGAACCCATAGAGCCCGCCTCGGTATCGAGCGCCGCGGCAAGAGGTCTCAGACAGCACGTGCAGCTCTGTGTGCGCATCGAGGAGATCTAAGAGCCCATCCATGAAAGCGTGGAGCCGCTTGTCGGCCGACGCCGCGGGGCCGAGGGGGGGATCTCCGCGTAGCACCGCATGCTGGAACTCGCGCTCCTTTTCCTCGAGAACCGCGAGCGCGAGTCCGGCCTGGTCCTTGAACCGCCGGTAGACGGTCCCCTTGCCGACTCCCGCCGCGGCTGCGACTTCGTCCATCGAAACATTGCAGGCGCCTCGCTCTGCAAAGAGCTGCGCGGCCGCCTTGAGCACCCCAAGGCGATTGCGGGCCGCGTCTGCCCGCTCGGTGTGCCGAGGAGGGCCGCACAATCCCTCGAGCCGTTCTTCCCTTGACAACCGGACTCCCGTCCGCTTTTATTAGTGGACTGTAGTCCGGATTCTAGGGTGGATTCGGCACCTGACACAAGGAGGAACGATGGGCGAGGTCCGCCGCATCACCCGCGACGAGCTTAAGGAACGGCTGGCGACCGATGAGCCGACCACGGTTGTCGAAGCGCTAGGCCCGATGTACTTCGAAGATGCCCACATCCCGGGGGCGCTCAATCTGCCGCACGACCATGTCGACGAGCTGGCACCGAAACTTCTCGCGGACAAGGACGCGGTTGTGGTCGTCTACTGCTCGAATGCCGAGTGCCAGAACTCGGCGGTGGCCTCGAAACGGCTGGCTCGGCTCGGCTACACCAACGTCTTCGAGTACGAGGAGGGCAAGCAGGACTGGATTGACGCGGGCCTGCCCACCGAGTCCGGACAGGCTTCGCGAGTCGGCTGAGTAGTCACCCTTCGGGTGGAGGCGCCTTGGTGACCAGGGCGGACCAAGAGGAGGGAAATGTTGATGAACCATGTGCTTCGATACGCCGCCTTTACGAACATCCCCGAAGGCGGCAACCCCGCCGGCGTCGTGTTGAATGCCGAAGATATGGACGCCGACCGGATGCTTGCAATCGCGGCCGAGGTCGGATACGCCGAGACGGCGTTCCTGCGCCACATGACAGATGACGCGGGTGGCGCCGCCCACTATCGGATCCGGTTCTTCAGCCCTGAGGCCGAGGTCGCGTTCTGCGGCCATGCCACGATCGCTAGTGGGGTTGCCCTGGCCGAGCGGCAGGGCACGGGTGAACTCATCTTCCACACCACTGGTGGGCTCGTCCCCGTCCGGACAGGGTTCGACCGGGCCGGGGTGTTCACGGCCACGCTGACCAGCGTCGCGCCGAAAGTCGAGACGATCGAACCGGACGACCTGGAAGCGGCGCTGGGGCACCTCGGTTGGGAGACCGGTGAGCTCGACCCCGAAATGCCGCCGCGGATCGCCTACGCGGGGGCCCGACACCTCATCATCGCGGCTGGGTCTCGGGAGCGGCTCACCGATCTCGACTACGACTTCGACGGCCTGAAGACCTTCATGCTCGAGCACGATCTGACGACGGTGGATCTGGTGTGGCGCAGAAATCACCACACCTACGACTCACGCAATACATTCCCGGTCGGTGGTGTGGTCGAAGACCCCGCCACCGGCGCCGCAGCAGCTGCGTTCGGGGCGTACCTCAGAGAACTGCACCTGCTCACACCTCCCGCTACGGTGCATATCCGACAGGGTGACGACATCGGACGGCCCAGCCGGTTGACGGTTCAGGTCGCTGTTGATCACCCCGAGATATCGGTCACAGGGCGGGCGGTCCCCATCGAGGACCCCCATGAGAACAGGAGAGCTTGAACACGTGCCAACCAAGGAGTCCGAAGCCGGGACGCCCGCAGTGCACACCACACTTATCGATGACGTCGAGCCTTCCGAGGTCGCCGTCGGGATCACCCGGCGTGGGCTTCCCAGCGGGCAGGTGGTGGCGAGGGTCTTCGACATGGCGCCAGACACGGTGTGGCCGGTGGTCGATCACCACACCTCCGATGAGTTCATCTATGTCGTGAGCGGAGAGCTCATCGAAGGAGACACCAGACACAGCGCAGGCTCGTACCTGCACTACGAAGCTGGGACGAGCCACCAGCCGAGCACCCAGGTGGGAGTACGGATTCTCGTCTTCGGTGCTGCCGGCTGACCCGACTCCCAGACGGCGGCTGGCCGGGCCTTCGACCTTCTGGCCTGACCGTCTCGCCGGTTCGCCGCGGCTGGCGTCGCCGCCCGTGGAACCTACGCCTGGCGGCCTGAGACCCTCATTGGTCCTTGGGGTGGACCAGGCCGTGGTCGAAGGCGAAGACCACCGCGGCGGCACGGTCGCGCAGGCCGAGTTTCGCAAATAGGTGGCCGACATGGGTCTTGACGGTGCCCTCGCCGAGCACCAGCCGCGCTGCGATCTCAGGGTTGTTGAGGCCGGCACCGATCAGGCCTAGCACCTGTCGCTCGCGTGGGGTGAGCACCTCGACCTCGGCGCCGGGGGAGGGTGGCGTCGTACCTTGCCGGTAGGCGTGCAGCACCCGGGCGGTGACCGACGGGTCCAGCCACGCGCCGCCGGCGGCGACCTCGCGGACCGCCTGTTGCAGGTTCTCGGCCGGGACGCCCTTGAGCAGGAACCCGGCGGCACCGGCTCGGAGCGCGCCGGCGAGCACCTCCTCGTCCTCGAACGTCGTGAGTACCAGAACCGGAGGTGCGCCGGGCACCTCGCGCAACCGTCGGGTCGCGGTCACCCCGTCCACGCCGGGCATGCGCACGTCCATCACCACCACGTCGGGCGATGTCTCATCCACGGTCTCGACCACCCGTGAGCCGTCGACTAGCTCCCCGACGATCTTGAACCCGAAGCGTTCGCGCAGCAGGCCACGCAGGCCGGTCCTGATCAGCTCTTGGTCATCGACCAGGAGCACGCGCACGAGCATCATGCCGGCAGCACCGCCTCGACGCGCCAGCCGCCGCTTCGAGGACCGGCGGTCAGGTGTCCGCCGAGGGTCTCCGCACGCTCGCGCATGCCGAGCAGACCGGTGGCTTCCGCCGTACGACGACCGGGCGCGCCGACGCTGTCTACGGTCAGGCGGGTCCCGTCCGTGCTCACCTCGACGCGCACGGTCGTCGCAGAGCCGGGCGCGTGGCGGGCCACGTTGGTGAGCGCCTCCTGCACGATCCGGTACGCCGCCAGCCCGGCCGTGGCCGACAGCACCGACGGGTCTCCCACCACGTCGAAGGTGACCGGCGTGCCCGCGCGCCGGAATGACTCGACCAGCTCGTCGAGGTCGGAGGCGCCCGGCATTGGGGCTGCCTCACCCGACCCGCACCTCATCAGCCCGACCGTGGCCCGGACCTCCTCGAGACTCTTGCGCGCCAGCCGTTCGGCCTCGGACAGCGAGGCGTGAGCCTCGCGCGGGTCGTCCTCGAGGGCGAGCCGGGCGCTGCTCACGTGCAGCAGCGAGACGGTCAGCGCGTGGCCGATCACGTCGTGCATCTCTCCGGCGATCCGGTTGCGCTCCTCGGCGCGGACCCGCGCAGCCATCCCGGCCTGAGCCGCACGGAGCTGGTCGACCAGCTCGCGTTGACGTCGGCCGAGACTGCTCGCGACCGCGGTGAACAGCGTGCCGGCCACCCACGCGCCCCACCCCGGCTCATCCGGATCCTGCGCCACCTGGGTGAGCCAGGCCAGCAGGAGGCCTAGGCCCAGTACCGCGGTCGGGGCGTGGCTGGTTCGGAAGGCGCACCACCCCATGACCACGCACAGCGCGAACCAACCGAGGTTCGAGGAGTCGGTGTTGCACACCGCCACCACACCGGCCGCGACCACGGCCAGCCCGGCGGTCAGCGGCCAGCCGGTCGCCTGCCGGACAGCCAGCAGGCTCGCCACCGCCACGGAGACCGCGGCCGCGGGCAGCGCGAGCCACAGTGGCTGCGGGGTGACCGCAAGCCCGATCGCCACGAACAGCGCGACCGCCGCGGGGGCCACGATGCGAGTTGTCCGGTCCACAAGACAAAGCGTAGGCGTCACAGGGACGTACGGCGGGCGGCCAGCGTCGCGGCGACGAGAGCGACCACGGTCGTGGCCACCAGTGCCGCGGTTGCGTGACCGATGCCGAGCCACGGCTCGCGGATGGCGGTGTTTGCCAGGGCCAACGGCAGTACGTCGGCGACGTCGCGCAGCATCGGGCTCATCACGGCCGGGGGTGGCCCGCCGACGCCG
>JALZIL010000337.1 GCA_030860305.1 Actinomycetota bacterium | reverse complement strand
ACGTCGCAGCGGCGATCGATCTGTTGGCCGATGCCGGACAGGCGGCCGCTCGGGACAGCGACCTCGAACTCGACCTGGAGACCGTGGTCACGATCGGACACTCCGCTGGCGGTCACCTGGCGGCCTGGGCGGCGACCAGGACTGGGCAGGACGCCGGCTCACCCGGCGCCGCGCCACGTGTCGCCGTGTCGGCGGTGGTCTCCCAAGCCGGCGTCCTCGATCTCCGGGCCTGTGCGCGGGAGGGTCTGGGAGACGGTGCCGCCCAGGCGTTCTTGGCCGGGGGACCAAACGACGTTCCCGACCGGTATGAGCAAGCAAGTCCGATCGAGTGGCTACCACTGGGCCTACCGACCCTGTGTGTGCACGCCTCGCAGGATGCCAACGTGCCGATCAGTCAGAGCGAGGACTTCGTCGCCGCCGCGCTCGCTGCCGGTGACGACGCCGAACTGGTCACCGTGGAGGGTGACCATTTCGTGGTGATCGACCCGGAGCACTCCTCCTGGGCACTAGTGCTCGATTGGCTCGACCGGCTTGATCCGCCCGGATGATCCCAGCGACCCCATCTTGGTGGTTTCCGAGGAAACCGCCAAGGATCAAGCCGACCGCGTCGTAGGCTGGTGCCGTGAGCCGAGAGCGAGTGAGCATCGCAGCGAGGAACGAGCGAGGAGCGGAGCGAGCGGTGCGCGAAGCGCACGAGGCGGGGCACCCGTGAGCGAAACCACCCAGGAGAGCGGCAACTGGCTCTCGCGTCGGCTCCGCCGGCTGACCGCGGATCCCAGCGCGCTCGACGCCGAGGAGTTGCTCTCCGAGGTCGGCAAGACCGCCGGATGTGAGCCCATGGCCAGTTGCCATCGAGGGAAAGTCATGACGGTCACCGGTCGCTTGAGGTCGGTGGTCTACCTTCCACCGGGCAGCGTCCCGACCCTGGAGGCAGAACTCTATGACGGCTCAGGTTCGGTCGTGCTGGTCTGGCTCGGCCGCCGCCAGATCACCGGGATAGAGCCGGGTCGGACCCTGACCGCCCGCGGCCGGATCGCCGAGAACCAGGGCCGCCGAGTCATCTACAACCCCTGGTACGAACTGAGCCCGGCGTGAGGGAGGGTATTCCTCAGCCCACCCAGCCCATCCCGCCGGCTCCGGATGAGCGGGCCTTGGTCGACCGGCAGCAGATCATCAAACAGATCGGCGGCGTCCGTGGCCTGATCGACTCAGGGTTGCCGATCATCGTCTTC
Organism: Actinomycetota bacterium; assembly: GCA_030860305.1. Next base: position 4,356 of record JALZIL010000337.1, on the reverse strand, counting down.
ATCACGGTGAACGCCTTCACCTCCCTACAGATCGCCCTGTGGAGCGCCCTGGGAGCCGGGGGTGCGCTGTTCGTCGCGCGACTTGCGCGCCGGGAGAGCGTGCAACAGGCGATCTCGGGGTTCCTGGGCGTCGCCGTCGCCGCCTTCATCGCCGGGCAGACCGGTGAGGCACGGGACTTCTTCTTACCCTCGCTGTGGTCGACGGCGGGTTTCGGACTTGCCTTTATCGTTTCGGCGCTGGTGCGTTGGCCGCTGGTCGGGGTCCTCGCTGAACTCCTGTGGCCGACACCCGGCTTGACGGACTCCAAAGCTTGGCGATCGCACCGCGGCCTGATGCGTGCCTACACCTGGCTGACCCTCATGTGGGCCGCGGTCTACCTGCTCCGCATCGCCGTGCAAGGGTCGTTGTATCTGGCAAACGAGGTGACGCTGCTGGGAACGACGAAGCTGTTCATGGGCTGGCCGTTGACCGCTCTCGAGGCGCTACTGACCGTCTTCGTCGTACGGCGGGCCCGTCGGCTGATCACTGAGCCGAAGATTTCCGACCCTCCGGCCTTGTCGGCGTGAGGATTTGCTGCAGTTCCTCCTCGACCTCTTCCGAGGCTACGAAGAGCAACTCGTCGGCAGCCTCGAGTGGCTCATCGGGGGTGGGCACGATCACCCGCTTGCCGCGGAGCACGGTCACCAGGACCGCATCTCGAGGCAATGACAGGTCGCCCACCGTCTTGCCGACGTAGGGCGTGTCCTCGGCGAGCGTGACCTCGACAAGATTGGCCTGCCCGTGTCGGAAGGTCATCAGCCGCACCAGGTCTCCGACCGTGAACGCCTCCTCCACGAGCGCGGCCAGCACCCGAGGTGACGAAACCGATACGTCTACACCCCAGGACTCGTCGAAGAGCCACTCGTTGCGCGGGTCGTTGACCCGGGCCACGACCCGGGGGACCGCGAACTCGGTCTTGGCCAGCAGCGACACCACGAGATTGACCTTGTCGTCCCCGGTGGCCGCGATGACGACGTCGCAGCGGGACAACTCGGCGTCCTCGAGTTCGGCCAACTCGCAGGCGTCGGCCTGGACCCACTCCGCATCGGGGACTTCGGTGGTGTGCATAGCGGAGGCCTTGCGTTCGATCAGCAGGACGTCATGGCCGTTGTGGACCAGTTCTTGGGCGATGGAGCGCCCGACGGCGCCGGCACCGGCAATGGCAACGCGCATCAGTGACCTCGCTCCGGCCCGGTCCCAGCCCGTTCGGCTACCTCGTGCAGATCTGCCGCCCTGGCCAGGACCACCACCTGATCACCGGACTGCACGACGGTGTCCGGGTGTGGCAGAACCGAGGCACCGAATCGAGTCAGGTACGCCGCACGGGCACCGGCGGCAACCTCCAGTTCGCTCAGCCGCAGCCCGATCCAGCCGTCGTGAATCGGGATCTGGATCAGCACCACGTCACCGGTCGGACTGCGCCATAGTTCGGTCGGCTCGTCTTCGAGTAGCACCCGCAGGAACCGGTCCACCGTCCACGGCACAGTGGCGACGGTGGGGATACCCAGCCGCTCGTAGACCTCGGCGCGTTTCGGGTCATAGATCCGGGCCACCACATGGTCGATCCCGAACTGCTCCCGTGCCACGCGGGCGGCCAGGATGTTGGAGTTGTCGCCGCTGCTGACCGCGGCGAAAGCGCCGGCCTCGGCGATCCCGGCTTCGGCGAGGGTGTTCCGGTCGAACCCCATGCCCTTGATCTGCTTGCCGGTGAATTCTGGTCCCAGCCGCCGGAACGCCTCGGCGTCCTGGTCGATGACCGACACGCTGTGGCCTTGGCGTTGCAGGCGCCTGGCCAGGCTCGAGCCCACCCGCCCGCAGCCCATCACGACGATGTGCACGCGCGCCCCTACCAGCCTGACCTGTGGTGGTCTCGCGTCACGGCGCGAACGTACACCGCTGCCGACGTAAACTTCGCCGCCGTGAGCAAGTTGCAGGTGGCTGCGCATCTCCCCAAGCGCCTCGTACTCGGCCAGCCCGTCCGCACCGACAAGGTGAGTGAGACGTTGTTGCCGAAACGACTGGCGCTGCCGATCTTCGCCAGTGACCCATTGTCGTCGGTGGCCTACGCCACCCAAGAGATCTTCATCGTGTTGACCCTTGCGGGCACGGCGATGCTGACCCTGGCGCCCTGGTTGGCCCTCGCCGTCGTCCTGCTGCTCGTTACCGTCGTCGCCTCCTACCGCCAGGTCGTACTCGCTTATCCCTCGGGCGGAGGCGACTACGAGGTGGCGACCAAGAACCATGGTCAGTTCGCCGCCCTAGTCGTTGCCAGTGCCCTGCTGACCGACTACACCCTCACGGTTGCCGTCTCGATCTCGGCCGGTGTTGACAACATCATTTCCGCCTTCACCGGACTCAATGAGTACCGCGTGCTGATGGCACTCAGCCTGGTCGCACTACTGGCAGCGATGAATCTGCGCGGCATTCGCGAGTCCGGCCGCGCGTTCGCCGTGCCGATGTACCTGTTCGTTCTGGGCATGTTCACGATGATCGTCGTTGGCCTGGGCCGGACACTGCTCGGGGATGCTCCGGTGGCTGAGAGTGCGGGATACCAGATTGAGCCGGAGAGCGGCTACGTCGGCCTGAGCGGCATCGCCCTGCTCTTCTTCGCCTTGCGTGCCTTTGCCTCCGGCTGTACCGCCCTGACCGGTGTGGAGGCAATCGCCAACGGCGTACCGGCCTTCCGGCAACCGAAGGGCCGTAACGCCGCAACCGTCCTGTTGATCATGGGCGGACTGGCAGCTTCGATGTTCGCCGGGCTGACCGCCATGGCATTGATCTCGGAAGTGAAATACACGCGCTTCACCTGCGACCTGATCGGTTTCACCGGCAATTGTGAGACCGACGCGCAGCGGACAGTGATATCGCAGGTGGCGGCCGCCGTGTTCGGCGGCGACACCTCCATCGGCTTCTTCTATCTACAGGCCGCCACCGCACTGATCCTCATCCTCGCGGCGAACACGGCCTTCAACGGTTTCCCGCTGCTGGGATCGGTGCTGGCCCGAGACAGCTTCCTGCCCCGGCAGTTGTACACCCGCGGAGACAAACTGGTCTACAGCAACGGAATCCTGCTGCTGTCGACGGGGGCGGGGCTCCTGATCTGGAGCTTCGAGGCGTCGGTCACGAACCTCATCCAGCTGTACATCATCGGCGTGTTCACCGCCTTCAGTATCGGTCAGTGGGGGATGGTCCGGCACTGGAACCGACTGTTGACGACCGAACGCGATGCGAAGGGGCGTCGGCGAATGCAGCGCGCGCGAGCCATCAACACCCTCGGCGGATCCCTGACCTCCATTGTCCTCGTCGTCGTAGTCGTCACGAAGTTCACGCGCGGGGCGTACCTCGTCCTGATCGTCATGCCGATCATCTTCCTGATCATGCGTGCCATCTCCCGCCACTACAGCCGGTTATCCGAGGAACTCGCACCGGACGAGGACGTGACCACCCTGCCCAGCAGGGTCTCCGCTGTCGTGCTGGTGTCCAAGCTCCACAAGCCGACACTACGAGCCCTGAACTTCGCCCGAGCCACCCGTCCGGACTCGCTGACGGCGTTGACTGTGAACGTCGACGACGAGGAAACCCGTGGGCTGCAGGCCGACTGGGACCGACTGATGATTCCTGTGCCGTTGACCGTGATCGAGTCGCCCTACCGCGAGATCACCCGTCCCGTACTGGGTTACGTACGGGACATCCGACGCAGCGGGCCACGAGACCTCGTCGTCGTGTTCATCCCCGAGTACGTCGTCGGGCGCTGGTGGGAGCAGTTGCTGCACAACCAGAGTGCGCTGCGGCTGAAGGGCAGATTGCTGTTCCAGCCGGGCGTGATGGTGACCAACGTGCCGTGGCAGTTGGAGTCCTCAGCCCGGATCGAGGAGGACGGTGACGCTCGACCGGCGGTCGGCGATGTGCGCCGTGGCCTGACCGACGACCGAACCTAGAGCTGGCCGGCTCGCCACTGCTCGGCAGTGATCGAGTGCACCACCGCGCGGAACTGCTCGCCGTCCTCCTCGAGGTCCGCCTCGTGGTCGAAGGTCATTCCGAGACGTTTCATCACTGCGATGCTGCGAAGATTCGGGACGTCGGCGACTGAGATCAGCCGCGCAACATTGAGTTCGGTGAACACCCACTCCATCCAAGCAGCTGCGGACTCCGTGGCGTAGCCATGGCCCCAGTGCTTGCGGGCGAAGCGCCAGCCGATCTCCTCCTCGAGGTACCAGTGGGTGTAGTTGATGCCGCAGATCCCGAGGAAGGCACCGTCCGCGCGCCGTTCGACTGGCAGCATCCCGAATCCCCGCTGCAGGAACCGCTGCTGAATG
>JALZIL010000319.1 GCA_030860305.1 Actinomycetota bacterium | reverse complement strand
CCTGGTGCACACCCGCCATGGGCCGGCCCGCCTGCTCCGCTCGCCCGCCGAGCGGGCATGGACCACCTTGGTTCTCGGGCACGGCGCCGGTGGCGGCGCCCAGGCTCGCGACCTGGGTTGGCTGGCCTCCGATCTGCCGGCCGCCGGAATCCAGGTCATCCGGGTCGAACAGCCCTGGCGAGTGGCCGGTCGGAAGGTGGCCGCCCGCGCCGCCGTGCTCGACGACGGCTGGTTCGACGTCCTGGCTCAGCTCGGGCTTGCTACCCCACTGGTCGTCGGCGGGCGCAGCGCCGGAGCCAGAGTCGCCTGCCGTACGGCCGTCTCGGCCGGTGCTTCCGGCTGCCTCGCTCTGGCCTTTCCGCTGCATCCCCCGTGGCGGCCCGAGCAGTCCCGCCTTCCGGAGCTGCAGGCCAGTGGAGTGCCGACGCTGGTGGTGCAAGGCGATCGCGACCCGTTCGGCGCCGCTGCGGACTTCACCGAGTTGCCCGACAGCTGCCGAGTCGCGGCGGTGATCGATGCCGACCACGAGTTCGCCGTACGCCGCGGCAGTCCCCGTACGTCCGCGCTCACTCGCGCGGCCCTGATCAGCTGTGTGCTCGGCTGGTTACGCGAGATCCATCCGGGCGCCACCACCCCAGCCAACGCGCCAGCACCATCGCCCGGCCGCATGGCATGACGAGGCGGGCGCTGCAGGCGACTGACCGGCCACTCGTCGACCAGCACGACGTCGGCCTGCTCGATCTCGACGGTGTCGTCTACGTAGGGGCCGATGCCGTACCGGATGTTGCGAAGATCATCGCCACAGCGACCGAATCGGGCATGCGGTTCGGGTATGTCACTAACAACGCTTCGCGCACGCCCCACGAGGTTGGTGAACATCTGCGGCACCTGGGGATCCCCGCGCTCGACGACGAGGTCATCACGTCCTCGCAAGCAGCGAGTCGGGTCCTCGCGAGCCGGCTCCCCAAAGGTTCAGCGGTTTTGGTCGTCGGCACGGCCGCTCTTGCGGCCGAAGTCGAAAATGTCGGCTTGCGGGCGGTGTGGTCGGCGGCCGACCGGCCCCTTGGGGTGGTGCAGGGGTACAACCCGGAACTGTCCTGGGCGATGCTCGCCGAGGCCTGCGTCGCGGTACGGGCGGGCGCATTCTGGGTGGCGACCAACGCCGACTCCACGCTGCCCTCTCCGCGTGGACCGCTACCGGGCAACGGGAGCTTCGTGCAGGTCGTCGCCCAGACGACGGGAGGCACACCGGTCGTGGCGGGCAAACCGGAGCCGGCCATGCACACCGAATGCGTGCTGCGGACCGGTGCCCGACGGCCACTCGTCGTCGGAGACCGACTCGACACCGACATCGAGGGTGCGCAACGGGCCGACGTCCCCAGCCTGTTGGTGCTGACCGGAGTCGCCCGGGCGGCGGATCTGCTGGCCGCACCGCCGGCTCAGCGGCCGACCTACCTTGGCGCCGACCTGGGTGGGATTCTCCTGTCGCAGCCGGGCATCGAGCGCTCCGATGGCATCGCTCGCTGCGAGAACTGGCTGGTCCGGGAGCTTGACGGCTCGCTGCATCTGACCTGGGCACGAGACGGTGGCAGTGTCGCTGCGGCGCCGGCCTCAGAGCAGGCCGCCGCGGACTGTGCGGCACTGCGAGCCGTCGCCGTACTCGCCTGGGACGTAGGGACCACCCATACGGTGGCCGGTGACAGCGCCGCAAGTGGGGCGCTCACCCGATTGGGGCTCGCGGCGGGCTAACCTCGCGATGTCCGGACGGTCGAGAGGTCCGGATGCCGATTCACAGAAGGGGGGACCGTGGTGAGAGACCGACTAGGCGCCGTCACGGGGATCGTGAGGGGGACGGTGCAAGAGGCGGTACGTGGCCTGCGGGTGCTGGGCCGGGCGAGCGTCGCCATCATCCGCGAGTTTGTTCCGGCGTCCGTGCAGCGGGCCCGGGGAGGTGCTGATGTTGCCCAGTCCCAGCCCACCGGCGCAGCGCTTCCCGGGCACCGCACGGAACCGCCGGCAGTCCTCCCCGCGGGCGCGTCGCAGGCGGGGGGCGTTGCCGTACCGTGCGGGGCAGCAGTATCCAGCACAGGGCCGGGTTCGGCTGACGAGCAGGTTCCAGGAGTGCCACCTCCGACCACACCGGGGAGCGAGTCGAGTGCCGATCAGGCAGTCGCAGCCAAGCAGGTACCGCCGGCGAAGAAGAACAGCAAGACACTGGCCGAGAAATCTGGCATCGGGAAGAAGAGCGTGGCCAAGAAAGCCGTACCGGCGAAAAAGGTGACGGCCAAGAAGGCAGCACCGCCGAAGAAGGTGACGGCCAAGAAAGCCGCACCGCCGAAGATCTCGCCAGCCGAGACCGCCGCGCCGACAACCTTGCCTCAGCCGCCAGCAGAGGTCGACGTCGACGCGTCCGGGCGCTCCGCGGCGCCTGCCGAGGACCCCGAGCAGTGACTGACGTGCCGGGGGCGTCGACCGAACCGTCGGGACAGGCAGCGTTCACCGAACCGGAGACCTCGCCCGCGCCCGGTATCGCCACCGAGATCTCGGCCCAACTGGCCGGGCTAGCCGACCGGCCGGTGGAGGAGCATCCGGAGGTCTACGAGGACGTGCACCAGCGCCTCGGGGACACGCTGTCCGGCATTGACCACGTCTGATGCCGTGAGCCGACGATTGCGCCGGGGAAGCCGTCGGTAGTGCCGCCCCGCATGCGCCTGGACGCCGAACTCGTCCGCCGGGGACTGGCCCGTTCCCGGGATCAGGCCGTTGAGCTCATCGGGCAGGGCAGGGTCACGATCTCCGGGCAGACAGCGACCAAGCCGGCGACCGCCGTCGCACCCGACACGGCGTTGGTCGTCCGGCCGCTCCGGGACGGGCCGGACTACGTCTCACGGGGGGCCCGGAAATTGGCCGGTGCCCTGGATGTGCTGCCCGTTCCCGTTGCCGGCCGCCGCTGCCTGGATGCTGGTGCCTCGACCGGCGGCTTCACCGACGTGCTGCTGCGCCGGGGTGCCCGGGAAGTCGTGGCCGTGGACGTCGGCTACGGACTCATCGCCTGGTCGCTGCGCACCGACGACCGGGTAGTGGTCATGGATCGCCGCAACGTCCGGCAGCTCAGCGTCGAGGACATCGGGACCGCGGTCGATCTGATCACCGCCGACCTGTCGTTCATCTCTCTGACGCTGGTCCTTCCGGCATTGTCCGGCCTCAGCGCGGACGGGGGTGATCTGCTGCTCATGGTGAAGCCGCAGTTCGAGGTCGGCCGGGAGCGGATCGGCAAGGGCGGGGTGGTCCGTGACCCGCTCGTGCGCAGTGCCGCCGTCGAGTCGGTGGCCAACGCCGCGAACGGGCTCGGGTGGGGGGCTGCCGGAGTGACCGCCAGTTCGCTACCCGGGCCCGCCGGAAACGTCGAGTACTTTCTGTGGCTCAGGCGCGATGCGCCCCCGCTGGACGGCGATGATGTCCGAGACGCAGTCGAGAATGGGCCTCGATGACCGCCCTGGCGAGGCTGAGTGAGGTGACCGTATGACCCGGACTGCCCTGTTGATCGCCCACACCGGCCGGGCCGACATCGTCGATCTGGCCACGATGGTGTGCAAGGCACTGCACCGCGAGGGATTCGACGTCCGGATCCTCGAGGAGGAGGCCGATGATCTGGGCGTCGACGGGGTCACAGTGGTGCCCGGCGATGATCACGCCGCCGCTGCCGCCGAGATCGTCATCGTCTTCGGCGGCGACGGGACGTTCCTCCGAGCCGCGGAGTACGCGCGGGCGGCCGATGCCCCGTTGATCGGGGTCAACCTCGGGCGAGTCGGCTTCCTGGCCGAGACCGAGCCGGAGGCCGTCGACGACACGATCCGGCACGTCCTGGATCGCAGCTACGTCGTGGAGGAGCGGCTGGCCGTCGAGGCGTCCGTCCACGGTCCAGACGGTGCGTCACTGGGCAGCACCTGGGCGCTCAACGAGATCTCGGTAGAAAAGGCCAGCCGTACGCGCGTTCTCGACGTTGCACTACAGGTCGACGGCCGGCAGCTGACCAGTTTCGGCTGTGACGGTGTGCTCTGCGCGACGCCGACCGGGTCAACGGCGTACGCCTTCTCTGCCGGGGGGCCGGTCGTGTGGCCCGAGGTGGAAGCGCTTCTGGTCGTTCCCACCAGCGCCCACGCACTGTTCGCCCGTCCGCTGGTAACGCCGCCCACCTCGTTGCTGACCGTGGCCATCGCCGAGTACGGCGAGGGTGCGGTCCTGTGTGCCGACGGACGGCGGACCATCGCCGTACCGCCCGGCGGACGAGTCGACGTCGTGCGGTCCCCGCAGTCGGTGCACGTGGCCCGGGTGCACTCCACCGGCTTCGGCGACCGGCTGGTGGCCCGGTTCCGGCTGCCGGCTGACGGTTTCCGGCACACGGCTGCGGTTCCTGACGAGGGCTGAGCTGGTGCTACGAGAACTCCGGATAGAGCAGCTCGGCGTGATCGACGAGGCACGGCTGGAGTTGTCCGGCGGTTTGACCGTGCTGACCGGTGAGACCGGTGCCGGCAAGACCATGGTCGTCACGGGCTTGGCCCTGCTCTTCGGCGGCCGCGGCGACCCGGGGCGGATCCGCCGTGGCGCCACCCGCTTGTCCGTCGAAGGGCGCTTGGACCTGCCTGCCGACCATCTGGCCTGGGAGATCGCCCGCCGCGCCGGCGCGGAGCCGGACGAAGACGGCACGCTGATCGTGTCCAGGACCGTCAACACGGAGGGTCGCAGCCGAGCGCATCTGGGTGGGCGAAGCGTCCCGGTCGCCGTACTCAGCGAACTGGCCGAGACCGTGTGGGCCCTGCACGGTCAATCCGACCAACTCCGGCTGCGGCGCCCCCAGGAGCAGCGGGTCGCGTTGGATCGGTTCGCCGGCGCGGACCACGCCAGCCTCGTGGCCGCCTACCGCGCCGAATACGCCCGCTGGCGTGAGCTCGATGATCGGCTGGCCGTCAAGAGTGCGCGCACTCAGGAGCTGACCCGTACCGCTGAGGTCCTGCGCCACGGCCTGGCCGAGATCGCCGCGGCCGACCCGCAGCCGGGGGAGGACCAGGAGCTGGGTGCCGTCGCCGTCCGGTTGGGTGACGCGCAAGCCCTGGGCGCTGCCGCGCAGCAGGCCTATGACGCGTTGTCCGGTGATCCGATGACCCACGGCAGCGGTGTCCAGGCCGATGCGCTCAGCGCGCTGGCCGGTGCGGCCCTACCGCTGGAACGGGCGGGTGACGAGACCCTGCGGGAGCTGGGCGGTCGGGTGGCCGCCGTGGCGTACACGGTGACCGATATCGCGGCCGAGCTTGCTGACTACATCCAGGACGCCGTTGCCGATCCGGGCCGGCTGGCCGAGGTCCAGGAGCGGATCTCAGCGCTACAAGCGCTGATCCGCCGCTTCGCCGCGCCGGGGACGGGCAACGTTGGCGTCCTGGCGTGGGCTCAGGAGGCCCAACGACAACTCCTCGACCTCGATGTCTCCGACGATGCGCTGGCCGCCCTGCGAGAGCAACGTGATGCAGCCCGCTGCGAACTAGGTCGACTCGGTGAACAGATCTCAGCTGCCCGCCGCCTGGCCGGACGTCGATTCTCGACCTTGGTGCAGCACGAACTGGGCGCGCTGGCCATGCCGGTCGCCAGGATCGAGATCGACGTCCGGACCGACGCCGAGGCCCCCGGTCCGGACGGGATCGACGAGGTGCGGCTGCTGCTGGCTGCACATGCCGGGACCGAAGCGGCCGCGCTGCACCGCGTCGCCTCGGGTGGCGAACTCTCCCGGGTCATGCTGGCCATCGAGGTGGTGTTGGCCGGGACCGACCCGGTTCCACTGATGGTCTTCGACGAGGTGGATGCCGGGGTCGGGGGACAGGCGGCGGTTCAGATCGGTCGACGGCTCGCGGCTCTGGCCGCCCATCATCAGGTCCTGGTCGTCACTCACCTGCCGCAGGTCGCGGCGCACGGCAGTGCCCACCTGGTCGTCGACAAGACCGGCGACGCAACGATCACCGCCACCGGGATCCGTCAGGTCAGCGGTGACCTCCGCGTACAGGAACTGTCCCGCATGCTGGCCGGCTTGCCCGACAGCGAGACAGGCCTGGCCCACGCCGCCGAACTGCTGGCCAGCGCCGCCGATCCCGGCTGACCGCGCGTGGCGCTTCGGTGCCCACCCGGTCCGGTGGGAGACTGGGCGGATGCGACTAGGCACCCTGCGCCGCGGACGAGCTGCGGATGCGCTACCCGGAGTTTCCGGCGTGGTCAGACTCGACCGACGTACCAAGGATCTGACCAAGCGGCTCAACGCTGGCGAGATCGCGGTCATCGACCACACCGACATCGACCGGGTTGCTGCCGACGCCTTGGTGGCCCGTGGCGTGGTCGCCGTCGTGAACGCCGCGCCGAGCATTTCCGGGCGCTACCCCAACCTCGGACCGGGCATCCTGGCCAGGGCCGACATCCCGATCCTGGACAACGTCGGGGCCGAGGTGTTCGGCAAGGTCAAAGAGGGCACGCGGGTCCGGGTCGACGGGGAGTGCCTCTATGTAGGCGATCGCCTGGTGGCCGAGGGGCGCCACCTCGACGAGGAATCCATCGCCGTGGCGATGGAGGATGCCAAGGCGGGCCTGTCCAGCCAGCTCGAGGCCTTCGCCGCGAACACCATGGAGTACATGAAGCGCGAGCGTGCTTTGCTGCTCGACGGGGTGGGCGTTCCGGCCATCCGCACTGACATGGATGGCCAGCACGTTCTGATCGTTGTCCGCGGATACGACTACAAGGAGGACCTCGCCCAGCTGCGCTCCTATATCCGCGACTACCGGCCGGTGTTGATCGGCGTCGACGGCGGGGCCGATGCTCTACGTGAGGCTGGTTACAAGCCGGCGATCATCGTGGGCGACATGGATTCTGTTGCCGACGACACCCTGCGCTGTGGCGCCGAAGTGATCGTGCACGCCTATGCCGACGGCCGTGCGCCCGGGCTACCGCGCGTCCAAGACCTCGGCGTGGAGGCCATCACCTTTCCGGCCACCGGCACCAGCGAGGACATCGCCATGTTGCTGGCCGATGCCAAGGGCGCCACGCTGATCGTGGCGGTGGGAACGCACGCCACGCTGGTGGAGTTCTTGGACAAGGGTCGTGGCGGGATGGCTTCGACGTTCCTGACCCGGCTTCGGGTCGGCGCGAAACTGGTCGATGCCAAGGGAGTGAGCCGGCTGTACAAGAGCCGGATCTCGTCCTCTGCGCTGGTCTTTCTGGTTCTTGCGGCCTTCGTCGCCATCGGCGCGGTCCTCGCGGTCTCGACTGCCGGGCGCACCTACCTCGACCTATTCGCTGACCGGTTGGGCGACCTGCTCAGCTGGGTGAAGGGCCTGTTTTCGTGATCGACTTCCGATACCACCTCGTTTCGCTGATCGCGGTGTTCCTCGCCGTCGCCCTCGGCATCGTGATCGGGACGACGCAGCTCAACGGCCAGGTCCTGGACGGACTCGAGGCCCAAGTCGGCACCCTGTCCGAGGAGAAGGACAGTCTGGAGGCACAGACCGAGAGCCTCACCGAGCAACTGAGCCAGGGCGACGCCTACGACGACGCCGTGGCGCCGCTTGTCGTAGCCAATCGGCTCGTCGGATCCTCGGTTCTGTTGATCGTGAGCAGTGACGCCGTGAGCGCCGAAATCCTCGGCCAGACCGTCACCCTGCTCCAAGCCGCGGGCGCGGAGTTGTCCGGCACGCTGCGCCTGCAGCCGGAGTTCACCGACCCGCAGAACGCCCCCGAACTCCAGGAGTACGTCACCGGAATCGGCTTGCCGGCCGGGATCACGCTGCCCCAGACCGACGACACCCCGACCCTGGTGGCCAGCCTGATGAGTCAGGTCCTCATGCAACCGGCGGAGGGTGATTCGGCTCCCACGGCAGCCTCCACTGCCACCGTCCTGGCCGGACTCGCCGCGCTCGGGGTCGTCACGTCCGACAGCGGCGAGATCGACTCCGCGGACTACGCGCTGATCCTGACCGGCGAAGGGTTCGCCGGTGAGGACGCCGAGGCGCGCAATCAGGCGCTGGTGGCACTGGCCGTCAGCCTTGACTCGGCGGGCAGTGGAAGCGTGGTCGCCGGGAATGCCGTTTCCGGGCTCGACGGTGGACTGGTCGCCGCCCTTCGCGCCGATGCCAGCGCCGCAACCACAGTGTCCACAGTGGACAATGTCGATGCCGCCTCCGGACAGGTCGCCGCTTTGTTGGCGCTGACCGCTGAACGGACCGGCCAATCAGGGAACTATGGTGTCGGCGAGGACACGGTGCCGCTACCTCCGTTGGCCCCGTGAGCGGGCCGGACGGCGAGCACTTGCCATGGGCGAGTGCGGGTCAACGGGTGGCTGGTGTGATCGCTGCGGCTGCCGGGACGCTGGTGCTGACCGAGGTCGCCCGCCGGTCCTCTGTGCTGTCCGGTCCGGCCTGGATCCGGCACAATCACCGCGGCGAGTCGGTGAATCTCGTCGCGGGGCCGGTGGTTGCCCTGCTGGCCAGTGGCATGGCTGTCCCGCTTCTGCCTCCGGGGCGGCGGCGGCCAGTACTGCTACTCGGCCTTGCCTGCGGGGCGGTCGGTTTGTACGACGACGTCGCCGGCACTCGCCCAGAGCTTCGGGGGGACAAGGGGTTTCGGGGTCATCTTCAGGCGTTGTCGTCGGGTCGGGTCTCGACTGGGGCGCTGAAAGTCATCGGCGTGGTCGGCGCATCACTGGCTGCTGCTGGGTCGGTCTCGAGCGGGCCGGTAGATCGAGTCATCGCTGCTGGGGTCACGGCCGGGACGGCGAATCTCGTCAACCTGTTGGACCTTCGTCCGGGGCGGGCCGCAAAGGCGAGCGCCTTGGGGTCAGCGACTCTGCTCGGCGGTGCCACCGGTGGAGCCGGTGCTGCGGTGCTGGGGACATCGCTTGGGGTTCTACCAGCCGATCTGAGCGAAAGGGTGATGCTCGGTGATGCCGGAGCGAACGCGCTCGGCGCGCTCCTCGGTTATCGCTTGGCGGCGGGGGCGAGCCCGCTGGCTCGTACGAGCATGTTGGCGGTCCTGGTGGCGCTGACCGCCGCGAGTGAAAAGGTCAGCTTCACCCGGGTGATCGCAGCCACGCCGGGCCTGCGCGATCTGGACCGGTGGGGTCGACCGACCGATCCGCGCAGCGCACGAGACGGTGCCGGCACGAGCCTGCCCCGGCCTTGAGCAGGCCACTGACCCCGTGACCGGCCCTGGGCTGCCCGCCGTTGCCAAGGGTGTCGGCGCTGCTGCCGCGCTCATCGCCGTCATAACTCTGCTGGCTCGCCTTGCCGGGTTCGGCCGCAACCTGGTCTTCGCTCGTACGGTCGGCACGACCTGCGTCGGCGACACCTACGTTGCGGCAAACACCGTGCCCAACATCATTTTCGAGATCGTTGCCGGTGGGGCACTGGCCAGTCTGGTCGTCCCCATGCTGTCCGGAGCAATCGCCTCGGGCGATCACGAACGGGCGAGACGGACTGCTTCGTCGCTGCTGACCTGGACGATCCTGATCCTGCTCCCGGTCAGCGGTCTGCTCGCCCTTCTGGCCCGACCGCTGTCCCAGGCACTGCTGTCGTCAAGTAGCTGTTCTGAGGCCGTCGAACTCGGCGCCCGCATGCTCCTGGTCTTCGCGCCGCAGGTCGTGCTCTACGGCGTCGGGATCGTGCTGACCGGGATCCTGCAGGCACATGGGCGTTTCGCCGGTCCGGCGCTGGCGCCGCTGTTGTCCAGCGTCGTCGTCGCGGTTGCCTACCTGTTGTACCGGTTGTCGGCCGGGGTTCCAGAGTCGGTCGAGGAGTTGAGCACCGAGTCGGAACTCCTGCTGAGTGTGGGCACCAGCGTCGGAGTGGTAGTGCTTGCGGGCGTGCTGTTGATCCCGTTGCGCGGCACGGGGCTCCGACTGCGGCCGAGCCTCGGCTTTCCGGTCGGGGTAGCACCTCGGGTGCGACGCCTGGCCGTTGCCGGAATCGCGACCCTTGCAGCGCAACAGGTCGCCGTGGTGGTCGCGATCCGACTGGCCAACGACGGTGCCCCTCCGGGAACCCAGGTTCTCTACCTGCTGGCCATGACGGTCTTCCTGCTGCCCTGGGGTGCCCTGGCCGTCCCGCTGGCCACGTCGGCGTTTCCACGACTGGCGGCTTCCTACGAGCACGCGGACGAGGCGTCCTATCGCGCGACCCTGGGCCCCACCACTGGTGCGGTTCTGATCGGCTGCCTGGTCGGGTCAGCGGCCATGATCTCCGTCGCAGAACCCGCGGCTCGGATCTTCGTGCAGGGCACCGGAGTTCCAGACTCCGAACTGACAACGACCAGACTCGCCGAAACGATTGTCGCGTTCGCGCCAGGTCTGGCGGCGTACGGGTTGGTTGCACTGTTGACCCGGGCGTTGTACGCCCGAGGCTTGTGGAAGGAACCGACATGGGCTGTGGTCGGCGGATGGCTGCTGACTGTGGCCGCGGACATCGGGCTGGCCGCGGCGTTGCCGGACACCTCCCGGGGGGTGGCCCTCGCCGCCGGCCACAGCATCGGCGTGATCGTGGCGGGCATCGCTCTGATCTTCGTGACGGTTCACTCGGCCGGAAGGGAATCGCTCGGGGGAGTGGCCAGAGTTGGGGCCGCAGCACTGGTCGCCGCGACTGTGGCCACCATGGCCGGGAGGCTGCTGGCCGAGGTGTGGGACGGCGGTGCCGCCATTGCGGCCGTCACGCAGGTGCTGGGCATAGGCGCCGTCGTGGTCCTGGTGTCGGGCGCGACCATGATGGTCTTAGCCCGCACTGCCACAGGTGCGGTCCTGCGTGGTCTGCGCCGCCCGGACCCGGCTCAGGAGGAGGTGCAGAGCACGTCATGACCCGAAGCGATCAACGCAGTGAGGCGCTATCCAGCGCGCCCGCCCTCGCCGGACGGCGGATCGTCCAGGTGCTGGCCACGAGCACCGGGGGAGTTGGCACGCACGTCCACGCGATCGTGCCTGGCCTCGTATCTGCCGGAGCCACCGTGTGGGTCTGTGGTCCGCCGGCCACCGATGCGTTGTTCGGGTTCGCCCCAGCTGGAGCTCAGTTCCAGCCGGTGCGTATCGCCTCCGGCCTTCGTCCGGTCCAGGATGTACGCGCGCTGATCAGTCTTCGGCGAGCGCTGCGTGGAGCGGATCTGGTTCATGCGCACGGGCTGCGCGCCGGCCTGCTGTCGGTGCTGGCGCGACCCGCTGCGCCCGTCGTGGTGACACTGCACAACGCTCTGCTCGACACGGCAGGCCCCAGAGGAAGGCTCAACAAGGCACTGGAGCGCCTTGTCGTCCGCGGCGCCGATGTGGTCCTGGCGGCCTCGCTGGATCTGGCCGAGCATGCGCGGTCCGTCGGCGGGCGTGATGTCCGATCTGCGCCGGTCACCGCACCGACGCTTCCCGAGGCCACCTGCACCCGAGCCCAGGTTCGGGCCGAACTCGGCGTGCCGGACACGGTGCCGCTGCTGCTGGCGGTTGGCCGACTGCACCCGCAGAAGGGGTACGACACGCTGCTCTGCGCAGCAGGGCGCTGGCGGGATCGGACCGACGGTCCGCTCACCGTCATCGCCGGGGAAGGGCCGCTGCACGCGGAAATGTCCGAGCAGATCACCCGAGAGCACCTTCCAGTTGTGCTGCTCGGGAGGCGCAGCGACATTGCGAACCTCCTGAGTGCCTGCGACCTGGTCGTGCTGACCTCTCAGTGGGAGGCGCGGGCACTGGTGGCCCAGGAGGCGCTGCGCGCCGGTCGCCCGCTGGTGGCTACCGCGGTCGGCGGCATCCCGGAGTTGGCCGGCCAAGGAGCCGGGGTCCTCATCCCGCCGAAGGACTGCGCCGCCCTGGACGCTGCGGTCACCGGCGTACTCGGAGATCCGGCCCGCGCGGCAGCCCTCGTCGAGGCCGGGCTGTCCGCAGCGGCCACCTGGCCGACCATGGACGACTCCGTCGCCCAGCTAGGCGCGCTGTACGCGGAACTGCTGGGCGCATCCTGACCATGTGCTCGTTCGGCTCGCCGTGATCACGCACCCCGGTAGGCGCCTGGCTGCATGGCTGCTCACCGCGGCGCTGGGCGCCGGTCTCGGGACCGGGCTGACCGCACCGGTGAGCGCTGCCGTGGACGCAACGCCGGTCTCGGCTGACCGGGTGGTGATCGTCGGCGTTCCAGGGTTGCTCTGGGGGGACGTGGCCTCGGGCTTGGCGCCTGCGCTCGACCGACTCGCCGCCGATGCCGCGCTGGGGAACATGACGGTACGGGCGGCTCGGTCGCGCACCTGCATCCTCGACGGCTGGGCCACCCTGGGTGCAGGGAACCGGGCTCGCTATCCAGCACCCATCGAAGACGCCGAGGAGAACCTGCCGCCACTGACTGCAGAAGAGGCGCAGCGGATGGCCGTTCTGGCCGGATGCGGGCAGCAGGAGCAGGTCGCGTTGGCCGGCCTCACGGACGTCTCCCAGACCGTCGCCCGGATTGCCGAGGACGAAGGCACCCGCTCGTTCGGCGCTGAGCCGGGGGCCTTGGGAGCGGCGGTCAGCTGCTCGACTGCGATCGGTCGCCCCTCGGCGGTGGCGGTATCCGCTGAAGGTAGCCGGGTGACCGTTCTGGACGACCTACCCGCAGAAGCCGAGCAACGGGAGGCAGCCCTGAGCCGATGTCCGCTGACTGTCATCACCGTGCCCGACCTGATCGGCTCGGTCCCAACAGTGTCACTGTCCGGACAGGGAGCCCCGTCCGGGGC
>JALZIL010000318.1 GCA_030860305.1 Actinomycetota bacterium | reverse complement strand
CGCGACCTGCACGCCCCGGACGACGGGGCGTGGCTCTGGCCGTACGCAGCCCCAGATCAGTGGACCGAGGAGCATGCCGATATCGGCCGGGCCCGAACTCACGGGTCGGGCCGCGACCTCGCGATCGCTACCTTCGGGAACGGGCTGCCGATGAGTCTTCGGGTCGCCAAACGGTTAGCGGCGGCCGGCTTTGCGATTCGGGTGCTCGACCTCCGATGGCTGACCCCGCTCCCGATCGGGGACGTCGTACGAGAGGCCGAGGCAACCGGTCGCGTGTTGGTCGTGGACGAAACCCGTTGCAGTGGAGGGATCTCTGAGGCGGTGATCACCGGTCTCGTGGACAGCGGTTACCGAGGTCGGCTGGCGCGGGTGTGCAGTGCGGACAGCTTCGTTCCGCTCGGACCCGCTGCTGCACACGTGCTGCTCGGAGAGGCCGAGATCGAGGCGGCTGCCCGTCGGCTGCTCAGCTGAGGCCCGCCACTCAGGGCCTGGCCAGTCGCCGGCGTGTATGGCCCGCGGATGGGCGTGCTGCAGCTTCACGGGGCGGAGTCCCGATCGGGCAGACTTCTCGGCATGTCGGATTCCGCAGGGCACGACGTCGTACCCGCCGCGGGCGTCCAGCACGACGTCTGGCTCGTCCGGCATGGCGCCACCGAGTGGAGCAAGTCCGGAAAGCACACCTCGACCACGGATCTGCCGCTGCTGCCGGAGGGTGAAGAAGCCGCTCACGGAATACCCGATCGGATCGCCGGCCAGTCCTTCGCGGCCGTATTCACCAGTCCGCTCCAACGCGCCCGGCGTACCGCCGAACTGGCCGGGTATGCCAATGCCGTCGTCGATGACCGGCTGGTCGAGTGGGCTTACGGCGACTACGAGGGGTTGACCAGCGCGCAGATCCGAGAGGGTGACCCGGGTTGGAACCTGTGGACCCATCCGGTGCCCAATGGGGAGAGCGCCGAGCAGGTCGCTCACCGCTTGGACGAGGTCGTCGAGGATCTACGTCAGCTCGACGGGCCGGCGCTGATCTTCGGCCATGGTCATTGTCTGCGGGCCCTGGCCATGCGCTGGTTGGGCCTGGACGTGGGGCTGGGGAGGTATCTGGTGCTGGGCACCGCGACGGTCAGCGTGCTGGGATGGGACAAGTCCTATCCTGTTCTCGAACGCTGGAACAGCTAGCCGACTCCGCCGACCGTTCTGGCCCCATACCTTTCGAGTTCTGCGGCGAGATTGAGTCGGCTGATTCCCTTACGCCCCTCGAGCACGTCGTCGTCGAGCTGGGGGGTCGGGACGAACCAGGCCACCTCGAACTCCATGCCGTCCGGGTCCTTCCCGTACAGACTCTTGCTGGTGCTGTGATCGCTGGCGCCGGTGAGTGCGCCGACCGCACTGAGGGCAGACCTGATCCGGGACAGCTCAGTCAGGGTGTCCACCTCCCAGGCCAGGTGGTAGAGCCCGACCGTCGAGCGGCCGGCGGTCGATCTGCCGGCGTCAGGGCCGATCTGGAACAGACCTAGATCGTGGTCGTTGGTCGAGCCTTCGGCCTGGAGGAACGCCGCGCCTTCGAAGCCGTCCGGGAGCATGTCCAGCTCTCGGAACCCCAACACGTCGGAATAGAAGGCAACGCTAGCCGCGACGTCACGTACGTACAGCACGGCGTGGTTCAGGCGGGTGATGGGCATGTGGATGGCTCCTTGTTCGCGTTACATCGCGGAGGCGGGCGGTGATCCGTCCCGTTGAGTCGCGGAGCCCGTGTGCGCATACCTAAACGCACGGGTTCCGCGACTCCGACGGGCGGGTCGCTGACCGGTGGTCAGGCCGGCGGCTGGTCCAGAACGGCTTCGATCTCGAGATGCACGTTGATCTTGTCGCCGACCACGACACCGCCACCATCCATCGGCATCTTGATGTCGATGCCGAAGTCGTTGCGGTTGATGACCGTGCTGGCAGAAAAGCCGGCGCGGTAGCCGCCATAGGGGTCAGGGCCGAAGCCGTTTATCTCTACCGCCAGCGGCACCGACTTGGTCACGCCGTGGACAGAGAGCTCCCCGTCGATCACGTGGGCTTCGCCATCGGCACGGATGCCGGTGGAGCGGAACGTCATGGTCGGGTAGGTCTCGACCTCGAAGAAGTCCTTGCTGCGGATGTGGGCGTCACGTTGCTCGTTGTTCGTACTGAACGAAGCCAAGTCGATCTCGGCGGTGACCGAGGAATGATCGACGTCTTCGTTGGTCACGAGCGTGCCGGAGAACGTCCGGAAGTGGCCACGAACCTTGCTGACCATCATGTGCTTGACGGTGAAAGACACGTCGGAGTGCACGGGGTCGATGATCCAGCTGCCGGCGATGTAGCCGGGGATCGTGGTTTCGGTCATGCTGGTCATGCGTTTCTCCTGTCGCTAGGAACTTCCCACAGCGGGTAGGTGTCGGAAGACTGACGGAGTAGAGAAGGTAGTTGAACGTTAAAGTATTCCATCGGGGTGAAAGGAACAAGTCTGTGAGTCATAGCGCCACGATCCAGGCGCCAGTGCAACCTCGCTGGCTCGACGAGCAAGAGCAACTCGCGTGGCGCAGTTATTTGGCCGCCTCCCGGGCGATCGAGGAAGCCATCCAAGGTCAACTCCAACGCGACGCAGACATCCCGCACATCTATTACGAGATCCTGGTGCGACTGTCCGAGGCACCAGACCGGATGCTGCGGATGAGTGACCTGGCCGAACGCTCGCTCTCCTCGCGCAGTCGCCTATCGCATGCGGTGAGCCGGCTCGAGGAGCGCGGATGGATCGCTCGCCAGGCGTGCCCGGATGACGGCCGAGGGATGCTGGCCAGCCTGACCGAGCAGGGCATGGCGGCGGCCGAGAGGATAGCGCCCGGTCACGTCAATGCGGTACGGGAGCAGATCTTCGACCGGCTGACACCCGAACAGGTCAAGCAGCTGCAGGAGATCGGCGAGGCTATCGTCGGCGGACCGGTCAACTTCTGATATCCACCGCCTACTCGACTGGCTGAAGAGCATGGCAAGGATCAAGGTGTACACCGAGGCCACGGACCGCAGGGCATTCGCCTGCGCCCTGGATTGGCCGGGTTGGGCCAGAGCAGCCAAGACCGAGGAACTCGCTCTGGCGGCTCTGACCGGCTACGCACAGCGGTACGAACCCGTCGCCGCAGCCGCCGGTATTCGCTGGCCTGGAGCACTGGACTTCGAGGTTGTGGAACGCCTGGAGGGCTCGGGAAGCACCGAGTTCGGCGTTCTGGACAAGCCGCCCAAGGCCGACTCCGACCCGATCACCGCGCTGAAGGCCGGTCGCCAGGCCGCCTTGCTGCAGGCCAGCTGGGAGCTCCTCGACGACATCGCGGCACATGCCCCGGCCGCCCTGCGCAAGGGTCCGCGCGGTGGCGGCCGCGATCGGGACAAGGTCGTCGAACATGTGATCGCGTCCGAGGCCGGCTACGCCCGCCAGATCGGGATCCGCCAGGACCCCAAGTCCTTGGACCTGTCCCCCGCCGCCGTCCGCAGCCGACGCGAGCAGATCTTCGCTGTGCTGTCGTCGGCCTCGGACGGTTCGCCGCTGATCTCGAAGGGGTGGCCGCTGCGCTACGCCGTACGGCGCTTCGCCTGGCACGTCCTGGACCATGCCTGGGAGATCGAGGACAAGAGCGAGTAGGGCTGCTCTGCTCGGGCCGTCAACGGCCGGGCCGTCACGCGCGCAGGAACGCCACGACGTCGTCTTCGACGCTGTCCAACAGGACGAGCCCATGATCTTGGCCGGGCACGATCCGTAGCGTGCTGGGCCGACCTGCGGCACTCAGCGCCTCGTGCAACGCCTGCGCTTGCTCAACCGGCACGATCTCGGCATCGGAATTGATGATCAGGAAAGGCGGAGAGGTGGCCGAGATGTTGTGCACCGGGGACGCGGCCCGCATCTGCTGGTCGGTGCAGTCGGCCAGGCGGCACCCGAGATAGACCGGAATGGTCTTCCCGGTCCGCTCGCGCGCCGACAGCGTCAAGTTTTCTTGCACGATCACGACGAAGTCCATCGGCCCCGACATGGCCACAATGCTGCGGATGGCGCCGGGCCGGGATGCGTTGATCTGCGGTCCGGCCAGCGAGACAAGCTGAGCGCCGGAGGACCCTCCCACCAGCCGGACGCCAGTGTCATCGGCGCCGTACCGCGCCCCGTTGTCGATCACCCAGGCCACCGCCGCGGCCACGTCCTGGGTCTGCATCGGCTCACCGGGCCGGCCCTCTCCGGCAAGCCGATAGTTGATGCTGAACACGGCAAATCCGCGTGCCTGGAGCGTCGCCGAGCTCTGCCGGATCTCGGGCAATGTCTTGTCGCCACGGGTCCAGCCACCCCCGTGGACGACGACGACAGCCGGGGAGGGGTTGGCTGCTGGATAGACGTCGAGTTGCTGCAAGGGATCTCCGCCGTAGGCGACGTCGATGACCGGGGGCCGGGCAATCGGCGGTGAGTCCGCCACTCCCCCGACCACCACGAGCACGATCAGGCCGAGGCCGACCGCCCAGCGACGCATAGACGGCCATCGTGCCATAGGTGGAGGTGCCCGCCGCCGACCAGAGGAACGGCTCCTGGGTCTTCTACTTCGCAATGGCCGACAGAAGGCCATCGGCGAGTACGCGCAGGGCCAGCTGACCGGAGAGTGGATCTGGCATCGTGAGAAAGGCAGCCGGCACGAAGACTGAGTGGTAAGGCTTTCGTTGCCCACAATGGGGCCGTACACAAGAAGAAGCCGTGCCCGGGGTCGGGCACGGCATCGTCTCGGGTGGAGGTGCCGGGAATCGAACCCGGGTCCTTCGTTGACTTGACAGGGCTTCTCCGTGCGCAGTTCACATCGTCTCTACTCGGCCCCACCGATCTTGCGAACTAGTCAGTGTGACGGGCCCAGTTGCTGTTTGGTGTCCCGTACGCCCCCGCAACCGGGTCGTACGGTGATCCTCCTGGCGACGCCAGGGTCCGGGCCGGAGGCGCTCCCGGTCTGACGGACTTCAGACCCGCTTAGGCAGCGAGTGCGAAGTCGCGCTGACTATTGTCGGCGCTTGATTTTTTGCAACGCGTGGTTAACGAGCTCATCGTTGCCTTCCTCGGCCCGCTTCCCCTGCCTCGACGAACGAAGTCGAGACCATTCACCCCCTGTGTAGTTGTGCACCCAGCCTAACGCGCCCCCCGTCGTCAGGGATTCCGAATACCCGCTTGGCCGGTTGGCGGGTTAGCGTCGCCCGGATCTGCGGGAACTCGTACGTATCCACCGCCGAGATAGGCCTGCTGCACCCGCTCGTCGTCGAGCAACGTCGCCGGCTCACCTTCCATGAGCACCCGTCCGCGATCCATGACGTACGCGCGGTCGGCGAGCTTGAACGCGGCTCGGATGTTCTGCTCGACCAGCAGGATCGCCAAACCCCCTTCGGCGCGCAACCGACCCAACGCCGCGAAGATTTCACGGATGACCCGCGGGGCCAGGCCCAGGCTCGGCTCGTCGAGGATCAGCACCGATGGTCGGGCCATCAGACCGCGCGCCACGGCCAGCATCTGCTGCTCGCCACCGGACAGTGTCCCGGCGGGTTGGCCGAGTCGCTGCGCCAGCCGCGGAAAGTACTCGACGACCTGTGCACGACGCTGCGCCAACGCAGCCTTGTCCCGGCGGCGGGTCCACGCCCCCAGTGTCAGGTTGTCTGCGACGGTCAGGGACGGGAATACCAGCCGATTCTCCGGAACGTGTGCCAGGCCGGCCGCGGCGATCGACTCCGCTCCCAGCCGCGTCACGTCCCTGTCACCGAGCCGAACCGTGCCGGCAGTGGCCGGTAGCAACCCGGATACAGCGCGCAGCAGAGAGGTTTTGCCCGCGCCGTTCGCGCCGACCACCGCAGCGATCGACCCTGGTTCCACATCGACACTCACTCCGTGCAGCACCTGCAGCCGCCCGTACCCGGCGCACACGTCCTGGATCCGCAGGCTCACCGGAGGCCGCTCCCGTCCTGCGCGCCGGCGGCCAGCTCTTGTACGGCCGCCGCCGCCGCCGGATCGTCGTCCTCGACACCCAGGTAGGCGGCTATGACGGCCGGGTCGGTCCGGATCTCCTCGGGTCGACCCAGGGCGATCAGCGCGCCGTCGTCCAGTACTGCGACTCGATCGGCCAGCGCCAGTACCGCCTCGACGTCGTGCTCGACCAGGACGATCGCCATGCCTCCGGCCCGCAGCCGTCGCAGCAACCTGGCCAGCTCGCGGCGTTCGGCTCCGGACAGTCCGGCCATCGGCTCGTCGAGCAGCAACAGGTCGGGTTCGGTGGCCAGCGCCCGGGCAACCTCCATCAGCCGTTGGCGACCGAAGGCCAGATCAGCGGCGGGTCGATCTGCCTCTTCGCCCAGCCCGATCAGTCCGATCACCTCCCGCGCCGCTGCGACGATGGCGCGTTCCTCGGTACGTGCGGCGAATCCGAGCATGCTGCGCACCAGGCCCACCCGGCTACGCAGATGCCGCCCGACCATCACATTGCCCAGCACCGTGGAGGAGCCGAACACTTGCAGGTTCTGAAACGTCCGAGTCGCTCGATGGCGGGCGAAAACGTGCGGCTTGCGGCCGTCGATGCGCTGGCCGGACAGCACAACGGACCCGCCGCTGGGCGCAGTGACACCGCTGATCATGTTGAAGCAGGTGGTCTTGCCCGCCCCGTTAGGTCCGATCAGTGCCATGATCTCGCCGGCGGCCACCTCGAAGTTCACGTCGTCGACGGCCACCACGCCGCCGTACCGCTTGGTCAAGCCCTGCACCTCGAGCAGCGTCGTACCCGGTGCCGGACGACCCTCGCGGACGAGCAACGCCCCCTCTCCAACCGACTCAGGAGCCCCCTGCGACGTTGGGTTGGTAGGAATCTTCCCCTGATCCGGGTCGATCCCGTCCTCCGAGCCTGGTGCACTCGGCACAGAACCGCTTCGCGGTGCGCGCAGGCCAGTCACCGCCCGGAATGCCTGATGCAGCCCCCCAGGGAGGAAGATCATCACTAGCGTCAGGATCACGCCGAAGCCGATCAGCTGAACTTCGCCGCTGGCGCCCGGAACGATCACCGGGATGAAATCGCGAAGGCCCTCGTCGAGGAACTCAACGGCGAAACCGCCGACAACCGCCCCCCACACGGTGCCCAACCCGCCGAGAACGGCGATCAGCAGGAACTCCACGGACAGGGCGAAGTTCGCGGCATTCGGGTTCACCACCGCCAGCCAATGGGCGAAGAACACGCCGGCCAGGCCGGCGTACCCGGCGGAGAGGACGAAGACCTTCAGCCGCAGCCGGAAGGTGTCCACACCAAGGGTCTCGGCAGCGACCTCGGAGTCGTTGACCGCACCCAAGGCGCGGCCGATCCGGCTGTCGACGAGATTGCGCGCCACGATGATGCCTAGAACGATCACCGGCGCGAGCAGCCACAGGTACTCACTGGGCGAGTCGTAGACCCGGCCGCCGAAGTCCGGCTTCTGGATGCCGAAGATCCCCGAGGTCGCACCGAGGAACGGCGTCTCGATGGCCACGACCGTGACGATGATGCCGAGCCCCAGAGTGGCCAGGGCCAGGTAGTGCCCACGCAGACGCAACAGCGGCAGACCGACGAGCAGTCCGACGATCATGGCCAGCGCGACGGCCGCCACCGCGGCGAGTACTCCGTTGACCTCGTACCGGGTCACCAGGATCGCCTGGGTGTACGCGCCGACGGCGAAGAAGGCCGCGTGGCCCAGGCTGACTTGCCCGGCCAGCCCCATCAGCAGCGACAAGCCGATCGCGGCGACGGCGTAGATGACGGCGTACACCGCGGCTCCGGTGACCGATACCGGGACCAGCAAGGGGCCGACGAGAAGCACCAGCAGGAGCAGCACGACTCCCACGACGTCCGAGCGTTTTTTCACCGGCCGCTCCTAGACCCGGGCCTGGGCCTGGCGGCTGAAGACTCCGCCGGGCCGGGCTACGAGTACCACGATCAACACGACGAAGGCGACCGCGTCTCGAAAGCCGGAGTCGATGTAGCCCGCGACGAGTGCCTCGAGA
>JALZIL010000304.1 GCA_030860305.1 Actinomycetota bacterium | reverse complement strand
ACGAAGCGGCGGCAGCAGAAGAACGGACCGTAGACGTTGGTCCGGATGGCCGTGTCCCACACCTCGGTCGACAACTCGGCGACGTCGCTTCCGGATGCGTCGACGCCTGCGTTGTTGATCAGTATGTCGATCGTGCCGAAGGTTTCGACTGCTCGGTCAAAGGCGTCGGCCACCTGGGTCTCGTCGCTGATGTCGGTCTGGACGACGACGGCGGTCCGACCTGCGGCTTCGACCTCCTGCTGGGTTGCGGCAGCACCGTCGGCATCGTGAAGGTAGGTGATCACCACATCGGCGCCCTCGTTGGCGAACGCTACGGCTGTGGCCTGACCGATTCCGGAGTCGGATCCGGTGATGAGGGCAACCTTGCCGTGCAGTCGTTGTGAGGTCATGACGTCTCCTTGTCGTGGGTGAACGATGGGTCTTTGCGCTGGGAGGCCTCGGTGATGCGCCAGGCGGCGTTGATCAGCCCGACGTGGGAGAACGCCTGGGGGAAGTTCCCGAGGAGCGGACCACCGCGGGGGACGGCCATCTCGGACAGGAGTCCGAGGTCGTTGGCGTAGCTGACTGCGCTGGTGAACCAGTTCTCCGCCCTCTCGACGTCGCCGGCCATGGCCAGGCATTCGGCCAGCCAGAACGTGCATATGAGGAAGCCACTCTGGTCCTCCGGCCATCGTCGCACCAGGCCCCCGGTGCCGAGGTCGCGCTCGATCACGTCGATCGTGGCCCTCATGCGCTGATCGTCGGCCGGCAGGAACCCGACGAGTGGGAGCAGGAGCACCGAGGCATCGAGATCGTCCGAGGACAAGGCCCCGGTATAGGCGCCTGCCCGGGCGCTCCAGGCCTGCTCGAGCACGGCCGCACGGATCTCCGCGCGGGCAATCGCCCAGCGGCCGGGGTCGGCCGCGGCACCTAGCTGGTCGGCCAAGGCGATGGCCCGGTCGAGAGCCACCCAGCACATCACCTTGGAGGAGACGTACTGCCGCTGCTGGTCCCGCGCTTCCCACATGCCGGCGTCGGGCTCGGCCCACCCGGCTGCCGCCCGGTCGGCCAGCACGACCAGCAGCTCCTGGAGCCCTTCATCCAGCTCGCCGAGGTCGTCGCGCAGCAGGTGGACGGCGTCAAGCACCTCGCCCAAGACGTCGAGCTGCATCTGGGTCCACGCTTGGTTCCCGACCCGGACCGGGCGGCTGTCATGGTAGCCGCTGAGGTGTTCCAGCGTGTGCTCGCTGAGATCCCGTTCACCGGCGACGCCGTACATGATCTGGAACAGCTCCGCACCGATTTTCCCTGCCGCGTTGGCGAACCAATCGAACAGTCGCGCCGGCTCGTCGGGGCACGCCGCAATCCACAGCGAGCGGGTCGTCAGGCTGAGGTCACGCAGCCAGGCATAGCGGTAGTCGAAGTTCAGATCGCCGCCCATCCGCTCCGGGAGCGAGGTGGTTGCTGCCGCCACGATCGCACCGGACGGCCGGTAGGTGAGCCCCTGCAGCACGAGGGAGCTCCGACGGACCTCACTCGCGAAGCGTCCCTCGTAGCCCTGATGGAGCTGCCTCCACGACTGCCACGCCTCCAGTGTGTCCTCGAGCGTCGCCAGCCGAACGGCCTCATCGAACGCCACACCGCCGAAGGAGGGTTGGTACGCAGCCTGAAACTCCACGATGTCCCCCGCCGCGACCATCATGCGGCCCGAGGCCGACCCGCTCTCGCACCGCAGCCGGACCGGACTCGTCAATGTGAGCTGCGCTGGCCCGCCGCGCACGACGACGCCTGCCTCGTCCGATCGCATGTGCGGCTCGGTGCGGCCGTACTCCATGCGTGGAGCGAAGTCGACCTCCATCTCGACGGTTCCGCGCATGCCCTCCACTCGGCGGAGCAGCGTATGGACCGACTGGAGCCCGAGGTCGTGGCCGCGCGCCCCTGGATGAAGGGCAGCCCCATCCGTCAGCGTCACCTCGCCTCCTGCCGTGCGGAAGACCGAGCAGAGGACGAGGGAGTCACCGACATAGTGGCGCTCGACGTCGAAGTCGTCCACCGGGCGGATAGCCCAATGACCAGCATCTCGATCGAGCAGGCGCCCGAACACCGATGGCGAGTCGAACCGTGGGACGCACCACCAGTCGACCGAACCCCCACTGTCGACCAGGGCAGCGGAGTGGCAGTCTGACAGGAACCCGTAGTCGGCGATCGGTGGTTGTCGGCGGCCGCCGCACGACGCTTGCGTCGCTCCCACGGTCTAGGTTTCGTCTCTATCGCCTGGCGCCAAGGCGCAGGCGTTGATGCAATACCGCTTCCGCTCCGGGCTCGGGCCATCGTTGAAGACATGGCCAAGGTGCCCACCGCAGCGGCGGCAGCGGACCTCGGTGCGGGGAATCCCAAGCCGGTAATCCCGGTGCAGCTCCACGCCGTCGGGTTCGCTGTCGGTGAAGCTCGGCCAGCCGGTTCCCGAGTCGAACTTCGCATCGGCCCGGAACAAAGCGGAATCGCAGGCGGCACACCTGTACAAACCTGCTGTGTCAGTGCTTACCGCCTGTCCGCGGAATGCGGGCTCAGTGCCCCGTCGCCGCAGGACGCGGAACTGCTCGGGCGTGAGTTGCTCGCGCCACGCCTTCTCGCTTTTCACGACCTCCCGCTCGCGGTCATCGCGTCGACACAGCCGAGCGAAGGGGCCAGTCGTCCAACGGCTCTGTGACTTCATGTGGCTCTCCTCAACTGATGCCAGTCTTCAGTCCCGGACTTTCCGGTTGCACGCCGGGGTGATCGGTCTTGCCTCCGTCCGCGGTCGGGCGGTCCTCGTCCGCGGCGCGGTCGGCGAAGACGACGACATTGTCGAGGTATCTGCCGGCCGCGCGGTCATACTTCCCGCCGCAGGTGATGAGCACCAGGCCGCTGGGCCCGCCGCGACGGTAAACCCGCTCCGTCGGGAAGTCCTTGACGGGGAAGCGGTGGACGCTGCGCACCCGGAACTGCACGATGGAGGCGTCGCGCCGGGTCACCACCACCTGGTCACCACGCTGCAGGGTGACAAGGCCATAGAACACGGCCGGTCCGGTCTGCGAATCCACGTGACCGACGACCACGGCATTGCCCCGGGCGCCGGGCAGCGGTCCGTCCTTCCACCAGCCGACATCGGGGTAACGCCGGGGTGCCTGCAGGCTGCCGTCGTCAAGCACCCGAAGGAGGACGGGGCGGCGATCGATGCCCAGTGCGGGGATGCGGATGCGCGCTGGGCGCCGGTCCCGCTCCGGCACGTCGTCCAGCCGTGGCGGCAGAGTGAAGGGCACCGGGGTGGGCCTCCGGGGCGCCTGAGCCGAAGGAGTGGGCCCGGATGCGGTTGGTCCGGCGGCCGTAGGGGCCGGGGTAGACCCTGTCGGCGCCGTTTCCGCCGCGGGAGGACCAGTTGTGGAAGGACTTGGTGCGAGAGAATCAGGTCGCGAGCCCGGCACCTGAGCCGGGGCCAGCAGCCCACCGGCCAGGAGAACCATGGCAGCGAGAAGCAGGGCCGCGCCGACCCTCCGTTGCACGCCTCGGACGGTCCGTGTGAGGCGCTCACCGCTGGCGGGGCGGACAGGCCTGGGCCGACCGGCCTCACCACCCGCAGGGACCACTACCTCGGGTTACCCGCGTCAGTGCGACCGCGGAGAACGAGAGCCGCGCCGAGGAAGGCCAGGCACATACCGAGGATCCCGGCTGAGCCGGTCAGCAGGGGCGAGCTGACGCCTCCCGAGTAGCTGGCTGTGTCGGCGCCAGTGGCGACCGGTGCGCCTGACAACGTGGAGCCCTGCGTGGCCGTACCGCCGCCGCCAGCGTCAGGGCCGGTGGTAGGGCTCTGCGCTGAGTCGGGGGCCGTGCCGTCAAGGAACGCCAGCGCCGGGCAGTTGATGATGATGTTCGCCGAACCGAGCGGGAGCCCGCCTGGCGCCGTGACGACACCCTGTGCGGCCAGCTGTTCCACCACGGCCGCATCGGTCTGAAGCCCGTTCAGGCCCCCGGCCACCGCGGCGTCGCTGTAGACACCGACTTGGAGGTCCCACGCCGGGCTGTACTCACGTTGGTCGCTGTTCCCGAAGGTTGCCGGCATGTCGCTGAAGATGTTGCTGACGTCGGCACCGCGACGCAACGCGTCGAGCACCTCAGGATTCGCCACCGCGGCGTCGCGACCGACGATCGGAAGACTCAGGGCGTGAGTCAGCCCCTGGGAGCGCCCCTCCCCCTGTGTGGCTCCCCGCGCGCGTGGAGAGCTCTCCAGCCCCGTCTTGGCGTTGACAAACGTAAAGATCGACGCTCGCGCGGAGTCGGCCCGGTCGTCGCGGGCGAGTCCGTCTCCGCCGTTCTGGAACTGCAGGTCGGCCAGTGCGGGCACGAAGGTGCTGCGCTCGATCGTGGCGGTAAAGGCGTCGGAGGAGTCGAAGCTCAGGTAGGCGATCGACCTGCCGTTGGCGAAGCCGCGGACGAAGAGGTGGTCGGTGGTCATCTTCTCGGTGTCGATCCCGAGCGTCCGGTCATGGGTGTTGGTGTGCGTGGTCACGTCGAGGGGGCCGTCCCCGGTGGCCACGATCGGGGCGTTGAAGACGACACCGCTGCCCGCGACCCGCACGTAGGGACTGTAGCCCGGTCCGGCCTGCGCCCCGACAGTGAAAGACAGGGGTGGAAAGGTCGTGGGCTTGGGGGCGGGCGTCAGGGTGCGCGTCGGGCTGAAGTCCGGTGCGCCTTGGAACCGCACCGGGGAACTGCCGAGGACGGGATCGGTGGTCCTGACCTCCTGCACGCAGGCCGGGCAATCGCGGGTGGCGTTGCGCAGCTTCGGCGCATGGTTCACGCCCAGCCGGCTGGCCATGCTCGCGTCCGAGACATCGGTGATCACGTACCACACCGTGTCTCCGTTTGCTGTCCCCTGATACAGCGGCAGGGTCGCGAAGTCGCGGGTCAGATCGACCCGCAGCGCGCTCGTGATCGTCTGCCGGTCCTTCTCCAGGGTCAGGCCAACCGGGGCGCTCACACTCGACCCCTCCTCGTTGACAGTGGCGCTGGCGGGACCCCATGCCTGCGCGGAGCCCCCCAACGCCAACATCGTCGCTGTCGCCCACAGGGCCACTGAGCATTTGTGTATTCCTCGTGTCATCGGGACCCTCC